>NZ_JBSGZN010000003.1:0-281210 GCF_053611025.1 Streptomyces sp. NPDC054842 | reverse complement strand
CCCGACGTGACGTCGGGCTTGCCGTCCTGGCCGAGCGCGGCGGCCCGGGTCCGAGGGGCCGCCTGGAACTCCGGGACCGCCGGAACCGTCTGGACCTCCGGGATCGCCGGGACTCCGGGACCTTCGGGACTCCGGGACCTTCGGGACCGCCAGGAACTCCGGTACCGCCGGGACCGCCGTCAGGCGAGTCGCTGTCCCCGCCAGGGCAGCTCCGCGGTGACCCGGGTCGGCCCGGCCGGCGGCGAGTCGACCACGAGGATCCCGTCCACCGCGTCGAGCCGCTCGGCGAGCCCCGCGAGACCGGACCCGGCGGACAGCTCGGCGCCGCCCACCCCGTTGTCCGTGACCTGGAGCATCAGCCGGTTCTCGACCCGCCACACGTCGACCGTGGCCCGGGTCGCCCGGGAGTGCTTGCTGATGTTCTGGAGCAGTTCCGAGACCGTGAAGTAGGCGATGCCCTCGATGGCCGGGGCCGGCCGGGACGGCAGGTCCACCTCGACCCGCACCGGCACGGTGCACCGCGAGGCGACCGCCGACAGCGCCGCGTCCAGCCCGCGGTCCGTCAGCACGGCGGGGTGGATGCCCCGCGCCAGGTCCCGCAGCTCCTGAAGCGCCGTCTTCACCTCGCCGTGCGCCTCGTCCACCATCCGGGCCGCCTCCCGCGGGTCCTCGGACAGCTTCTCCTTCGCCAGCCCCAGATCCATGGCCAGCGCGACCAGCCGGGCCTGCGCCCCGTCGTGCAGGTCGCGCTCGATGCGCCGCAGGTCGGCGGCGGCCGTGTCCACGACCACCCCGCGGTCCGACTCCAGCTCCACCACCCGCGTCGCCAGCTTCGACGGGCCGAGCAGCCCGAGCACCATCAGCCGGTCCACGGTCGTCAGCGCCCGCACGATCCACGGCGTGGCCAGCGTGAACAGCAGCCCCACCAGCGCCGTCACCCCGATCTCGAACGGGTTGTCCAGGTAGACGCGGTGCCCCTCGTCGCCGTAGAGCTGGAGGCCGCCCTGGCCGCCGTAGAGCGGGAAGAGCCAGAACCACAGCGGATACGTCAGCATCGCCCAGCCGTACGCCCAGAACGACAGCGCCACCGCGAACGCGAACACCGCCCACGGGAACTGCACCAGCGTGTAGAGCAGATGCCGCCAGGACGTGCCGCTCCTGAGCAGCGCCCCCACCGACGCCATCGGGCCCTGGCCCTTGCGGCGCAGCGGCTCCGGGTCGGCGATCTCGACGCCGAGCAGCGCCCGTGCGCGGGCCCGCTCCAGCGCGCCGAACCCGCGGCACCCGGCGAGGGCCGCCGCCAGCACCGGAACCCCGAGGAACGTGATCAGCAGACCCGCGCCGAGCGAGACCATCGTGACCGCGTAGACGAAGCCGGCGATCGCTATCGGCAGGCTCAGCATGAGGTACCCGAACTCGCGCCAGCTGCGGGCCTCGACCGGCGCCCGCAGTGCGACCGGGAGCCGCCGCGTCCAGCCCTCGGAGCCCGCCCCGTGGAAGCCGGGCCCGCCGTGCCGCCCGTATCCCTGTCCGTAGTCCGTGGCCATCGGCGTCGTCCGTTTCTTCTCGTCCGGTCGGTGAGCTGTCGTGCGCTGTCTACCTCCACCCTCCTCGGCCGCGGGCCCACGGACCATGGAGTCCATCGGCCTCTTCGGCGGGGGGTTTTCCCTACCTCCGCGGCACCGGGGCCGGGACGGGGGCGGTTGCCTCGGGGTGCCGTCCCCGGGGATGGCGGTGAGAGCCGATGGAGCGCGGTTCAGCCGCCCTGCGTCGGCGTGGGTGCGGCGCGGTTCGCCGCCTTGCGTCGGCGTGGGTGGAGCGCGGTTCGCCGCCCGGCTTCGGCACGGGTGGGCTGTGCCCGGCGCTTGCCGCGGAGGTCGTGTCCTGGGGCATGGCATGGTCCAGGCCCCGGCTCGGGTGCCGGGGCCTGGTGGCTGCCCGCCGGGGCTGGCGGCTGCCCGGGCCCGGTGGCTGTCCGCCAGGGCGCCGGGCGACGGAGTGGGCGCCCTCGGCGGAGGCCGCCGGAGCCGTCGCTACCGGCCTTCGCCGGGCTCGCGGTCGCGCCAGGGCAGCTCCGCCGTGATCGTGGTCGGCCCGCCCTCGGGCGACTCGATGAGGAACAGCCCGTCGACCGCGCCCAGACGGTCCGCGAGGCCCGCCATCCCCGTACCGCCGTCGAGCCGCGCCCCGCCGCCCCCGTCGTCCCACACCTGGATGAGCAGCCGCTCGTCCGTCCGCCACACGTCGACCGACGCCGAACGCGCCCCGCTGTGCTTGCTCACGTTCTGCAGCAGCTCGGAGACCGTGAAGTACGCGATGCCCTCGATCGCCGCGGCCGGCCGCTCCGGCAGGTCGGCGGTCACCTTCACCGGCACCGTGCAGCGCGAGGCGATCGACGAGAGCGCGGCGTCCAGGCCGCGGTCCGTGAGCACCGCCGGGTGGATCCCGCGGGCCAGGTCCCGCAGCTCCTGCAGGGCGAGCTTCACCTCGCCGTGCGCCTCCTCGACCATCACCGCGACGCTTTCGTCGGCCTGGCCCTCCAGGAGCTTCTCCTTCGCCAGCCCCAGTCCCATCGCGAGGTTGACGAGCCGGGCCTGTGCCCCGTCGTGCAGGTCGCGCTCGATGCGCCGCAGGTCCGCCGCCGCCGTGTCGACCACCACGCCGCGGTCCGACTCCAGTTCCGCGATACGCCGCTCCAGCTCGTCCGAGGGGGACAGCAGCCCGCGCACCATCGCCCGGTCCGCGTTGGTCAGCCCGCGGGTGATGAATGGCAGCACCGGCCACAGCACGAAGAAGGAGACCAGCGTGACCGTGAACGTCGCGATGCCCCACGGCAGCCTGATGAACTCGTACAACGTCGTCCGCCACGCCACCGGGTCCTTCAGCGTCGACCAGAGCCAGCCGAAAAAGCCGGTCCGCCGCACCGGCAACGGGCTCGGCTCCTCGACCCGCACGCCGAGCAGCGCCCGTGCCCGCGCCCGCTCGGCCCTGCCCAGCAGCCGCGAGCCCATCAGCCCGCCCGCGAGCAGCGGCAGTCCAACGACCGTCACCGAGAGCCCGGCGCCGACGGACATCACGGTCACGACGTACGTGAAGCCGATGATGGAGACCGGCAGGTTCGCGAGGAGATGGGCGATCTCCTTCCACGTCTGCCGGGGCAGCGCGAGGCGTGCGGGGGGCAGGAGCCCGCTGTCGGACGCCGGCTCGTCCGCGGCGCCGGTGGTCGTGATGCGTTCGGTCATACGGGTCAGCGTGCCGGGCCGCGGCTCCCGGCGCCATGAGGTGGGCCGCCACGATCCACTGGGGAAAACCCCACCCCCGGGGTTCCCGGCGCACCCGTCCTGCCCATGCCAAGGCGTGACGGGCTGCTTACGGGTTCTTTAGCAGGCCCTAGACTCCCGTGCGTACAGATCGTCGAACGCGAGGTTCACGAAGGACCACGAGGTCAGAGAGCGAGGGGCGGACGTGCCGGAACCGACCGTGATCGCCGGGACCGGGGGCGCGGAGACCGCGACCGTGGTCGCGTCGGACTATTTCCAGTCCTATTCGGTCGTCGGACTGCTCACTCTCGTCGGCGTGCTGTTCGTCGCCGTCGCCTTCGGCGCCGGACGGCTGCTGCGCCCCGTCGTACCGACGCCTGAGAAACTGTTGACGTACGAGTGCGGCGTCGACCCCGTCGGCGAGGGCTGGGCCCACACCCAGGTCCGCTACTACGTGTACGCCTTCCTGTACGTGATCTTCGCCGTGGACTCGATCTTCCTGTTCCCCTGGGCGACCGTCTTCGCGCGGGACGGCTACGGCGCCGCCACGCTCGTCGAGATGTTCGTCTTCCTCGGCTTCCTGGCCGTGGGCCTGCTGTACGCATACAAGAAGGGCGTCCTGACATGGACGTGACCCCGGAGCCGGCCCAGCCGGTACTGCTTCCCGAGCCGAAGAGGCTGGGCGGACTCGCCCGCCTGGCCCCCGAGCCGATGAAGGTGGTCCTCAACTGGGGCCGCCGCTACAGCCTGTGGGTCTTCAACTTCGGCCTCGCCTGCTGCGCGATCGAGTTCATCGCCGCGTCGATGGCCCGGCACGACTTCATCCGCCTCGGCGTGATCCCGTTCGCGCCCGGCCCCCGCCAGGCCGACCTGATGGTCGTCTCCGGCACGGTCACCGACAAGATGGCCCCCGCCGTGAAGCGCCTCTACGAACAGATGCCCGAGCCCAAGTACGTCATCTCCTTCGGCGCCTGCTCCAACTGCGGCGGCCCGTACTGGGACTCGTACTCCGTGACCAAGGGCGTCGACCAGATCATCCCCGTCGACGTCTACGTCCCCGGGTGCCCGCCCCGCCCCGAGGCCCTCCTCCAGGGCATCCTGAAGCTCCAGGAGAAGATCGCCCGCGAGTCGCTGAGCGAGCGCTACGGCACGTCCCGCCCCTCCACGGCCGCGCTCCAGAGCGGCCTGGTGCGTCCGCCCGCGGCGGGGGAGGACCGATGACCACCGGCTGGCTCCCCGTCCCCGTCGAGGAACTCTTCGGCCCCGACGCCACCGCCGACGAGTCCTACGCGCTCCTCACCGTCGACGTACCGCCCGCCTCCTGGACCGACGCCCTGCGGACGGCCCGCGACACCCTGGCGTGCACCTACTTCGACTGGCTGAGCGCCGTCGACGAGCCCGGCACGGGCTTCCTCGTCTCCGCCCACGTCGTCGCGCTGTCCCCGGTGCGCCGCCTCCTCGTCCGTACGACCGTCCCGCACTCGGCACCCGTCCTGCCGTCCGCCGTCGACGTCTACGCGGGCGCCGGCTGGCACGAACGTGAGACCCACGAAATGTTCGGCATCGACTTCGAGGGCCACCCCGGCCTGGACCCGCTGCTCCTGCCCGACGGGTTCGAGGGCCACCCCCTGCGCAAGGACTTCGTGCTCGCGGCCCGCGTCGCCAAGGCCTGGCCCGGCGCGAAGGAACCCGGCGAGTCCGACCACGGCGGTCCCAAGCGCCGCCAGATGCTGCCGCCCGGGGTCCCCGACCCGAACGAGTGGGGCCCCCTCAAGGGCCAGCTCCCGCCCGCGCCCGCCCGGCCGGCACGGGGAGCCGCCCGCGGCCCGGCCGCCGACCGCCCGCCGCGCCGCACCCGCACCACGGGCGAGGGCTCGGCCGGCCAGTCCACGCCCGCCTCCGGCCCCGCCGCCCCACCGGCTGAACCGACCCCGACGAGACCCCGACGCGCCCGCTCGGCAAGCGAGGGCTCGGCGAGCCAGCAGGCCGAGGGGGGTACGGGTACGGGGAGCGGCGCCGGTACGGGTGGTGGAGCCGGTACCGGTGCCGGTACGGGTGTCGGTACCGGTGCCAGTGGTGCCAGTGGTGCCGGTGGCGCTGGTACGGGTGCCGGTTCCGGTGGCGGTGGCGGTGCGACGTCGGGTGCTGGTGGCGGTGCGACGTCGGGTGCTGGTGCTGGTGCTGGTGCTGGTGCTGGTACGGGTATCGGTGCTGGTGACGGTGCGGCATCTGGTGCTGGTGGTGCCGGTATCGGTTCTGGTGGCGGTGAGCCGACGGGAACCGGTCCTGGTACTGGCGGTGCCGATAGTGGCGCGGGTTCCGATGCCGCGTCGGGTACCGCTGCTGAGGGTGCACGTCGGCCGACGGGTGCTGCCGGTCCGGCGGGGCCGCGTCGGGCGCGCAGCGCGGGTGAGGGGTCCGCGACCCAACGTTCCGCCTCGGGTCAGGCCGAGCCGAGCGCCTCGGGAGCGGACGCGGTCGCAGGCCGCGACGCCGGTGCGAGCACCCCGGGGACCGACACGGGCGCAGCGAAGCCGGCCACGGAAGGGACGACGCCGTCGAGCCCGACCAGGCCGACGCCCGTCAGGACCCCACGGAGCGCGGACGCCCCTTGGCACCACGCCCGTCCCGCGTTCGACGAACGTGAGGCGGATGGTGGCCGGGGTGCTGGTGCCGGTGCCGGAACGGGTGCTGGTACCGATGACGGTGCCGGTTCGGGTACCGATGCTGGTGCCGAACGTGATGCCGGTGCCAGTGCCGGTACGGGTGCTGGTACCGAAGGTGGTGCCGAACGTCCAGCCGGTGCTGGTACCGATGCTGGTGCCGAACGCAGTGCCAGTACGGGTACCGATGCTGGTACCGAGGGTGGTGCTGGTGCTGGTGCTGGTGCCGAACGCGATGCCGGTGCTGGTACGGATGCCGGTGCCGACACCGGTGCCGGCACTGGTACTGATGCCGGTGCCAATGCTGGTACCGGTGCTGGTACCGAGGATGAGGCGGCGGCGACCCGGACGAAGGCCGAACCCAGCCGCGTGTCCGACGCCGACGCGAACCCCGACGCGGAGACGGACGTCGACGCTGCTCACTCGGAACGTGAGCCGAAGTCGGCCCCGGAGCCGCATTCCGATGCCGAGCCGGACGCCGACCCCGCACCGGATACCGGTACCGCACCGGACACCGGTACCGCACCGGACACCGGTACCGAGCCGGACAGCGCCCCGACCTCCCGGCCCGAGCCGGATACCGGTGCCACACCGGATACAGGTACCGAGCCGGATACCGGTACCAAGCCAGATACCGGTACCGAACCGGACCAGGCCCCGAAGTCCGCTCCCGAGCCCGACGCGGACCCCCGCTCGGAATCCGCACGCCGGAACACCCCCACCAAGGACGACCCCGCCGGAGGCCCGCAGTGAACGACGCTCTCGACGTCGCCCTGCGACTCCTCGTCGTCTTCGTCGTGTTCCTGACCCTCCCGCTGATCGTGGGTCAGACCGAGCACAAGGTGATGGCGCACATGCAGGGCCGCCTGGGCCCGATGTACGCGGGCGGCTTCCACGGCTGGGCGCAACTCGTCGCCGACGGCGTCAAGTTCGCCCAGAAGGAGGACATCGTCCCGGCTGGGGCGGACCGCCGCGTCTTCCAGCTCGCGCCCGCCGTCGCCCTCCTCCCGTACCTCCTGGTCCTCCTCGCCATCCCGATCGGGCCGGGCGAGGGCGCGGTCGGCGAGGTCGTCGACGCGGGCATCTTCTTCGTGCTCGCGGTGATGGGCGTGGGCGTCCTCGGCTCGCTCATGGCCGGCTGGGCCTCGGCGAACAAGTTCTCCCTGCTCGGCGGCCTGCGCACGGCCGCACAGCTCCTCGCGTACGAACTGCCCATGCTCCTCACCGCGGCCTCGGTCGCGATGGCGGCCGGCACGGTCTCCCTTCCCGGCATCGTGGACGCCTTCGAGTGGTGGTGGCTGCCCTGGCAGATCGTCGGCGCGATCGTCTTCTTCGTCGCCGGTCTCGCCGAACTCCAGCGCCCGCCCTTCGACATGCCGGTCGCCGACTCGGAGATCATCTTCGGCGCGTACACCGAGTACACGGGCCTGCGCTTCGCCCTGTTCCTGCTCGCCGAGTACGCCGGAATCGTGGTCCTGTGCGGCCTGACCACCGTCCTCTTCCTGGGCGGCTGGCACGGGCCGTGGGGTGCCGACGGCCTCGGCTGGGTCTGGACCCTGCTGAAGACCGCGATCCTCGCCTTCGTCGTCATCTGGCTGCGCGTCACCTACCCCCGTCTCCGCGAGGACCAGCTCCAGAAACTCGCCTGGACCCTCCTCGTCCCGCTCGCCCTCGCCCAGATCGCCCTCACCGGCGTCGTCAAGGTGGTGATCTCCTAGTGGCCCCCATCCCCGGCGCCGGCCTCGCCAAGGGCCTCGCCGTCACGCTCCGCACGATGACGAAGAAGACCGTCACCGCGCAGTACCCGGACGCCCAGCCCGAACTCCCGCCCCGCACCCGCGGCGTTATCGGCCTCTTCGAGGAGAACTGCACGGTCTGCATGCTGTGCGCCCGCGAGTGCCCGGACTGGTGCATCTACATCGACTCCCACAAGGAGACGGTCCCGCCCGCCGCCCCCGGTGGCCGCGAGCGCAGCCGCAACGTCCTCGACCGCTTCGCCATCGACTTCGCCCTGTGCATGTACTGCGGTATCTGCATCGAGGTCTGCCCCTTCGACGCGCTGTTCTGGTCCCCGGAGTTCGAGTACGCCGAGACCGACATCCACGAACTCACCCACGAACGCGACAAGCTCCGCGAGTGGATGTGGACCGTCCCGGCCCCGCCGGCCCTCGACCCCGGTGCCGAGGAGCCGAAGGAGGTCACCGCGGCCCGCAAGACAGCCGACAAACTGGCCGCCGAACAAGCCCAGCAGCTCCCGCCCGCGCAGCCGGCCGAGCCCGCCGCCCAGCCGGCCGAGCCGACGCACCCCACCGATCCCACCGGACAGGCCCCGACGCCGCCCCGTCGTGACGACCAGCCAGGTCAGGACGGCCCCCGGACCGGCCTCACCGACCCGCGGGAGGGCCAGTCGTGAGCCTCGCAGCAGCCACGGCGCAGGTGACGGCCGTCGTCACGGCGCACGCCTCGGCCGCCACCACGGCGCCCGTGACGACCGCCGCCGGCAGCCACGGTTTCCTCTCGCCGACCGGCGTGGAGATCGCGTTCCTCCTCGTCGGCCTCGTCACCCTCGGCGCCGCGATCGTGACCGTGACCACCCGGCAACTGGTGCACGCCGCCCTGTGGCTGGTGGTCGCGCTCGGTGGCCTCGCCGTCGAATACCTCCTCCTCACCGCCGAGTTCATCGCCTGGGTACAGGTCCTCATCTACGTCGGATCCGTCGTCGTCCTCCTCCTGTTCGGGCTGATGCTCACCAGGGCCCCCATCGGCCGGTCCCCGGACGCCGACTCCGGCAACCGCTGGGCCGCCCTGGCCGTGGCCGTCGCCGCCGCCTGCGCCCTGGTGTGGGTCGTCGTCGACGCCTTCCGTACCACCTGGATGGACCTGGAGGGCCCCGCCGAGGGCTCCACGGAGACCGCGGGCGAGAGTCTCTTCCAGAGCTGGGTGCTCCCCTTCGAAGCCCTTTCGGTCCTGCTGCTGGCCGCGCTGGTCGGCGCGATCGTGCTCTCCCGCAAGACGGCCGCGGAGGAGACGGAACCAGCCCGCAGGACACCGGGCACCCGCCCGCCCTCCGGCACGCTGCCCCCGAGCCGCACCGCCCCCGGCCCGACTGCGGCCCGCCCGACCGCGGCAGGCCCGGAGACGGCCGGCGAGCGGCCCTCCGGCAAGGAAGGGAACCGCTGATGCACCTCGCCTATCCCGTCGTGCTCTCCGCCCTCCTGTTCTGCACGGGCCTGTACGGAGTCCTCGCGCGCCGCAACGCGATCCTGGTCCTGATGTCCGTCGAGCTCATGCTCAACGGCGTCAACCTCAACCTCGTCGCCTTCGACGTCTGGCTCTCGAAAGCGGCCCGCGACACCCTGCACTCCGGACAGGCGCTCACCCTGTTCACCATCGCCATCGCCGCCGCCGAGATCGGCATCGGCCTGGCGATCGTCCTCGCCGTGCACCGCAACCGCGGCACCTCGGACATCGACAAGCTCCGCGACACCGCCGAGACCGGCGACGGCCCCGGCGGCGACGGCCCGGACACCGCCGCGCCGGCCACGGCCGAGAAGGCTGAGGCCACCGCGTGACCACGACCACCCTCGCCGTCCTCGTCCCCCTCCTCCCGTTCCTGGGCGCCGCGGCCGGCCTGCTCCTCGGCCGGACGGCCCCCGGCTTCGTACGCCCCCTGGCCGTGCTCCCGACCCTCGCGGCGCTCGTCCTCGCCGTGCTGGTCGCCGTGCGCCAGGGCGGCGGCAGCGCCGTCGACGCGGCCACCGAACTCACGCCCACCGGCTCGGTGCCCATCGAACTCGCCCTGCACATCGACGGCTTCGCCGCCCTCGTCGCCGTCGTGGTCGGCCTCGTCGCGTCCTGCGTGCAGATCTACTCCACGGGCTACCTCCGCGACGACCCGCGCTACCCCTCGTACGCAGCCCTCGTCTCCCTCTTCACCTCCGCGATGATGCTCGTCGTCTACTCAGGCGACCTGATCGTGCTGCTGGTCGGCTGGGAGATCATGGGCATCTGCTCGTACTTCCTGGTCGGCCACTACTGGGAGACGCCCGAGGCACGCGCCGCCTCGATCAAGGCGTTCCTGGTCACCAAGCTCGGCGACGTCCCCTTCCTGATCGGCCTGTTCGCGCTCGGCACCGACGCCGGGTCCTTCCGCATCACGAAGATCCTCGGCACCGTCGCGAGCGGCGGACTCGACCACCCGACGCTGATCGCCCTGCTGCTCCTCGCCGGTGTCGCGGGCAAGTCGGCGCAGTTCCCGCTGCACACCTGGCTGCCCGACGCGATGGCGGGCCCCACACCCGTCTCCGCGTTGATCCACGCCGCGACGATGGTCGCCGCCGGTGTCTACTTCATCGCCCGCCTCCTTCCGGTGTTCGAGGCCTCCTCGGCCGCGATGGTCGTGCTCGCCGTGATGGCCGCGGTCACGATGGCCGGTTCGGCGCTGGCCGCGCTCGCCCAGGACGACATCAAGCGGGTCCTCGCCTACTCGACGATCGGCCAGCTCGGCTACATGACCGGCGCCCTCGCCGTCGCCGACCGCGGGGCCGCCGTCTTCCACCTCCTGTCGCACGGCGCCTTCAAGGCGCTGCTGTTCCTCGCCGCCGGCGTGATCATCCACGCCTCCGGCACCAACTCGCTGGCCGCCATGTCCCGTATGAAGGACCTGCGCGCCCGCGTCCCCGACGCCTTCTGGACGATGACCGTGGCGCTGCTCGCGCTCACCGCCATCCCGCCGTTCAGCGGCTTCTTCTCCAAGGAGGCCGTCCTCGGCGCCGCCGAGCACGTCGCCACCGGCCACACCGAGCACGCCCCCGGCGCCGCCGGCTGGATCGTCCTCCTCGCCGGCCTCGTCACGGCCGTGCTCACCGCCGCGTACGCGACCCGCCTGTGGCTGCTGGCCTTCAACGGCCGGGGAGCCGAGGCCCCCGACCACGGCAGGCAGCCCCTCACCATGACCGCGGTGCTCTGGGTGCTCGCCGTCCCGTCGCTCGCCTTCGGACTGGCGTACGGACCGCTGCCCGACTGGTTCGACGGCCGCGACCTGACACCGGTCCTCACCACCTCCGTCCTCGGTACGGGACTCGCCCTCGTCGGCGGGCTCGTCACCTACGGCGCCTGGCGGCACACCACCGCGATGACCGCCCGTACCCCCCTCGGGGCGGTCGCCGCCCACCCCGAGGGCGACGCCGGACTGGTGGAGGCCGAGGCCATCGCGAGTCACGCGCCCGCCTACGGCGACGTGGCCTCCGCGCCCGACCCGGCGGACCCCGGCCGTCTCCTGCTCGGGCCGCTGCACCGCCACGCCGCCGCGGGCTTCCACCTCGACGCCGTGTACACGAGGGTGTTCGTCCGCCCGGTCCAGGCCGGAGCCGCACTCGTCCGGTTCCTCGACCGCGAGGTCGTCGACACCTATGTACGCGGTGCGGGCGCCCTGCCCCGCTGGCTCGGCGAGGCCGCACGGCGCGCCCAGACCGGCAATGTGCAGACCTATGTGAGCGCGCTGCTCGCCGGCACCGTCGTCCTGACGGTCGCCGTCCTCCTCGTCGCCACGGGAGCGTGAGCAGGCGTGATCGATATCAGCGAATCCGTGATGCAGATCCTTCTCGCATTGATCGTCATCGGCCCGCTCATCGGCGCGGCCGCGGCTCTCCTGCCGGCCCCGCCCGGGCTGAAGGGGAAGTCACCCGAGCAGGCGGTGCTGCGGCACGGCGTGCTCGTCACCGGCGTGGTGCTCATCGCCGCGATCGCCCTCGCGCTGGGCTTCGACCACGACCACCCGTCAAGAATGCAGGCCACGACGGACATCAGCTGGATCCCCGCACTCGACGTGCGCATCCACCTCGGCGTCGACGGCATCTCGCTCCCCCTTCTGGTCCTGACCGCGCTGCTGACCTTCCTCTGCGCGCTCTACAGCTACTTCAAGATGCCCGCGGGCCCCACCCCGAAGGCGTTCGTCGCACTCGTCCTGGTCCTCGAGTCCGGCACCCTCGCCACCTTCGCCGTCCTCGACCTGCTGCTGTTCTTCCTCGCCTTCGAGATGGTGCTCATCCCGATGTACTTCCTCATCGCCCGCTGGGGCGGTGCCGGGCGGCAGGCCGCCGCCTGGAAGTTCATCCTCTACACGCTGCTCGGTTCGGTCGTCATGCTGCTGGGCCTGCTCCTGATCGGGATCAAGGCGGGCACATTCGACATGGTGGCACTCGCCACTGACAACGGCCGCGAACTCACCACATCCGTGCAGGTCATCGCCGTTCTGGCGGTCGGGATCGGACTGGCCGTCAAGACGCCGATGTGGCCGCTGCACAGCTGGCTGCCCGACGCGCACACCGCCGCGCCCACCGTCGGCTCGGTCCTGCTGGCCGGCGTCCTGCTGAAGATGGGAACGTACGGATTCGTCCGGATCCTGCTCCCCGTCGCACCCGAGGGCATGCGCACCTTCGCGCCCTACCTCGCCGCCCTCGCGGTGGTCGGCATCATCTACGGATCCCTGGCCTGCCTCGCCCTCGCCAAGCAGGGCGCGAAGGGCGACCTCAAGCGCCTCATCGCGTACTCCTCCGTCGGCCACATGGGCTTCGTCCTGCTCGGCATCGCGACGATGACGCCGACCGGCGTGAACGGCGCGCTGTTCGCCAACATCGCCCACGGCCTCATCACCGGCCTGCTCTTCTTCCTGGTCGGCGCCCTCAAGGACCGTACGGGCACGACCGACCTGGACACCCTCGCCGAGGAGACCGGCGCCGCCCTCTACGGCAAGGCACCGCGTCTCGGCGGCCTGCTCGCCTTCGGCGCCGTCGCCTCGCTCGGGCTGCCCGGCCTCGCCGGGTTCTGGGGCGAGATGCTGGCGCTGTTCGGCGCGTTCGACCCCGCCGACGGCCTCAGCCGCCCCGCGTTCCTGACCTTCATGTCGATCGCCGCCTTCGGCACCCTGCTCACCGCCGCGTACATGCTCGTCGTGGTGCGCCGCGTCTGCATGGGCGCGGTGCCGCAGCAGGACGCCCCGCGGCTCGCCGACGTCCAGGCGTACGAGTTCGCGGCCTGGACCCCGCTCGTCGCCCTCACCGTCATCGCCGGACTCTGGCCGAAGGCCCTGCTCGGCCTGACCGACCCGGCCGTGCAGCAGCTCCTCGCAGGAGGCACCCGATGAGCTCCCTGGTCCAGTCCGTCGACTGGCTCGCGATCGCGCCGCCCACCCTCGCGGCGGCCGTCGGACTCGTCGTGCTCGTCGCCGACCTCTTCGTCGGCGACGCGAGGAAGGCGCTGCTCGGCTGGATCTCCGTCGCCGGACTCGCCGCGTCCGCACTGATGCTGCTGCCCCTCCTGGACGGGGACCGCGCCACGTTCTGCCTGACCGGCGACGCCGACGTGTGCAGCTACACCGCGGACCGGTTCACGCTCGTCATCCAGTTCCTCGTCCTCGGCGGCGCCCTCCTGGCGGCCCTCCTCTCGGTGACCGCCCTCAAGGACGCCGACAAGGAACTCCCCGAGGGCGAGTACTGGTTCCTGCTGCTCTCCTCGGCCGCCGGCGCCGCCCTGCTCCCCGCCTCCCGGGACCTCGCGACGCTCATCGTCGCCCTGGAGGTCGCCTCCCTGCCCGCCTTCGCCCTGGTCGGCATCAGGCGCGGCGACCGCAAGTCCTCCGAGGCGGCCCTCAAGTTCTTCCTCTCCTCGGTCACCGCGACCGCCGTCAGCCTCATGGGCGTCAGCTTCGTGTACGCCACGACCGGCACCCTGTACCTGACCGAGATCGCCGACGGGATCCAGCACGTCGACGGTCAGTTCGACACCCTCGCCCAGACGGGCGTCGTCCTCACCCTCATCGGGTTCGCGTTCAAGACGGCCGCGGTGCCGTTCCACTTCTGGGTGCCCGACACCTACGTGGGCGCGCCACTGCCGATCGCCGCCTACCTGTCGGTCGTCGGCAAGGCGGTCGGCTTCTCCGGCCTGATCCTCGTCACCGTCGTCGCGTTCCCCTCGTTCGCGGACGTCTGGGGACCCGCCCTCGCGGTGCTCGCCGCCCTGACGATGACCATCGGCAACGTCGGCGCCCTGCGCCAGCGCACCACGCGCGCGTACAGCGCGGTCCGGCTGCTCGCCTGGTCCTCCGTCGGCCAGGCCGGCTACCTGCTGGTGCCGATCGCCTCCGCCGCCTACTCCGACGACGCCGAGAAGGCCGTCGGCTCCACCGTCGCGTACGCCCTCATGTACGCGGCCGTGAACCTCGGCGCCTTCGCCGTGGCCGCCCTCGTCGGCCGTACGAGCCCCCTGAACCGCGTCAGCGACTACCGCGGCCTGTACGCCGCGAGCCCCGTCACGGCGCTCGTCCTGGGCTTCTTCCTGCTCTGCCTCGCGGGGCTGCCGCCGGGCATCATCGGCCTGTTCGCCAAGGTGACCGTCTTCTCGGCGGTCGTCGACGCCGGACTCGGCTGGCTGGCCGTGGTGATGGCCGTCAACGTCGTGATCGCGCTCTTCTACTACCTCCAGTGGACGACGCTGCTCTTCCGCGCCCCCGAGGGAGAGACGGCCGGGCACCGGTTCCCGGCCCCGCTGACCGCGGCCATCGCCCTGACGGCCGTCCTCGGTATCGCCCTCTCCGGAGCACCCCAGTTGGTCCTGCGCTTCTCGGACACCGGCCTCTTCTGACGGGCCCGCCCGCCGCGCCCCGTACCCGAGTCGGCCCCAGGCAGGACCCCGGCCCGGCACCCGCACGCGCGGGCGCGGACCCGCCCCGCGCCCGCGCACGCGTGCCTCACGACGCCCCGGAAACGCCCGCACGCGCGCGTGGGACAGCCGTCCCGTCACCCGGTCGGCCCACGCCCGCCGACGCGGGCACAAGGGAACTAGTGCCTCCTGCCTGGCGTTGACCTGTACGGGAGGGTCCACTGAGGAGTGGACGCATGCAGCATCCGCAAGCAAGGGTTCCCCTGCCGCACCACTTGGAGGGCGTACCGTGCACCGCCGGCACAACGGGCTCAGGACCGCCGTACTCCTCGGGGGACTGTCCGCACTCATCATCGTCATCGGCAGCTTCTTCGGGCGCACCGGTCTGATCGTCGCCCTCGTGATCGCCGTCGGCACGAACGCGTACGCGTACTGGAACAGCGACAAGCTGGCGCTCCGCGCGATGCGTGCCCGCCCGGTGAGCGAATTCGAGGCCCCGGCGCTCTACCGCATGGTCCGCGAACTCTCGACCCAGGCCCGCCAGCCCATGCCGCGGCTGTACATCTCACCCACCGAGGCACCCAACGCGTTCGCGACGGGCCGCAACCCCCGCAACGCCGCCGTGTGCTGCACCGACGGCATCCTGCGCCTGCTCGACGAGCGCGAGCTGCGCGGCGTCATCGGCCACGAACTCAGCCACGTCTACAACCGGGACATCCTGATCTCCTCGGTCGCCGGCGCCCTCGCCTCCGTGATCATGTTCCTGGTCAACTTCGCCTGGCTGATCCCCATCGGCCGCTCGAACGACGACGACGGACCCGGCATCCTGGGCCTGCTGCTGGTCATGATCCTGGGCCCGCTCGCCGCGTCCCTCATCCAGCTCGCCATCAGCCGCTCCAGGGAGTACGAGGCGGACGCTTCCGGCTCCCAGCTCACCGGGGACCCGCTCGCCCTCGCGAGCGCCCTGCGCAAGCTCGACGCCGGCACCAAGCAGCTGCCGCTCCCCCCGGAGCCGCGCATCGAGACCGCCAGCCACATGATGATCGCGAACCCGTTCCGCCCGGGTCAGGGACTGTCCAAGATGTTCTCCACGCATCCGCCCATGGCGGAGCGCATCGCCCGGCTCGAGAAGATGGCAGGTCGCCCCCAGTGAAGACAATTCTGAACGTCATCTGGCTCGTCCTCAGCGGCTTCTGGCTGTTCCTCGGATACCTGCTCGCGGGCCTGATCCTGTGCGTCACGATCATCGGTATCCCGTTCGGCATCGCCGCCTTCCGCATCGGCGTCTACGCCCTGTGGCCCTTCGGCTACACGACGGTGGAGCGCCGAGACGCGGGCGCGCCCTCGTGCGTGGGCAACGTCCTGTGGCTGGTCCTCGCGGGCTGGTGGCTCGCCCTGGCCCACATCGTGACCGGCATCGCCCTGTGCGTCACGATCATCGGTATCCCGTTCGGCATCGCCAACTTCAAGCTCCTGCCCGTCTCGCTGCTCCCACTGGGCCGCGAGATCGTGCGCACGGACGAGCCGTTCGCGACGCGCTAGCCGACGGGGTGCGCCCGCCGAAGTACGCCCTGGCGGCGTACGACCAGGACGCCGAGTACGAGGCGGAGAACCGCGACACCTGGGCCTTCTGCGCGGAGGCCGAGGACCTCTGCGCAGACCCGCCAGCCCCCACGCGCGCGAGGTACACGCTGCTGGGCTGCCGTCCCGAGGGCCCGCTGAGCGCCGCCCTGTCCCGGTCCCGCGCGGAGGGCTCGGCACCCGTCGGCGTCCTCGTCCTGACGATCCTCGACAAACGGGGCGAGCCGGTCGAGGAGTGGGGCCTGGAGGACGTACGGGTCCTGGGGGACCGCCCGTGCGCACGCGACCTCGCGCTCCGCGACGTCGTGGTGGAGGCGTCCGAGTCCGTCGGCAACCCCTTCGACTACCCGCAGTGCCCGCCGCTCTCCCCGGGATACCGGATGCACGGTGCCACAGGCGAGAGCCACGGCACCTGCAAGGACCTGGCGCGCACGCGGGAAGAGGAGCCCACCTCGACCGAGCCGCCCGTGCGATTGCTCGGCTGCGCGCCGCGCGGTGCCCTTCGGGAGGCCCTGGACGCGGGCGAGGAGGACCTGGGACACGCCGTGCTGCTGCGCCTCGACGCGCACGGCCGCACCGTCCAGGAGGCCGTCGAGGGCGAGATCACCGCCTGGATCCCGTCCGCGCGCGGTCCCGGCCTCGTCGACCTCGCCCTCGAACCCTGGTCCGAGCGCCCCGCGCCGGCCGCCCCGGAGGTCTGGGACCTCTGGTGGGACGGGCGCCCGACCGAGCCCGGTCTCTGGGCGCGGCTGACTCCGGAGGGCCGGAGCGCCTGGCTCAGCACGGCTCTGGCGAACCACCTCCACGGCGGTACGGACCGTCCGGCGGGCACCGCCTTCCACCTCGACGGCCGCCACGTCACCGACCCGTCCGCCTTCTTCTGCGCACTCGGCGAAGCCGTGAACGGGCCGGGCGGCTACTTCGGCTGGGGTCTCGACGCCGTCGCCGACTGCCTCCGCGGCCGCTGGGGCGCCCGCTGGCCGCTGACACTGGTCTGGCACGACGCCGGTGTCGCCCGCATGTGCCTCGGCGCCACACCGCACGCGGGCCGGCGCCCGTGGACGTTCGAGGAACTGGTCGCCTTCCTCGCCGATGAGGGCGTAGAGCTCCACCTCGCATGACGACGCGTCAGAGCGCCAACGGCCCCCATCCCACCCGGACCAAGAGGACCCGGATACGGAAGCCCTGCGTTCCACAAGCAGTGCGAGAGCCGTTGTCCACAGCCTCGAACCCGCCCGCCGCGAGGGTTGTCCACAGGCCCGCACGATTGTCGGTGCCGCGCTGCATCATGAGCCCATGACCGAAATCGAGCAGTTGCTGGCAAGGGTCGCCCGACGGGCCCGTGACACCCGCCCGTGGGGCTGGCCGTCGCTCCCCGAGCCGGTGGACCCCTCCGTGATCGCCCGCGCCGAGTCCGCCCTGGGCTTCCCGCTGCCACCCCTGCTCGCCGCGCTCTACCTGCGGATAGGAGACGGCGGATTCGGCCCGGAATACGGCCTGTTGCCCCTGCTCGAGAGCGCGCCGTCCGGCGAACCGGCGGTCGTCCCGCAGTACGTCGCCAACCGCGCCGAGGGCGTCAAGGACCCCGACTGGCCCTGGCCCGAAGCGGTTCTGCCGATATCCCACTGGGGCTGTGGGATGTACGCGTGCGTGGACTGCCGGGACCCGGACGGCACGGTCCTGTTCTTCGAGCCGAACGCCGACCGCGCCGACGACGCCTGGTACGTGGACGCCGCGAGTCTCAAGGACTGGCTGAGCACCTGGCTGGACGGCACCGGCTGGTACGAGGAGTCCAACGACAACGCGGACCTGCTCCCTTGGCCCGACTTCCGCAGCCGCACGGTGCCGGCCACATAAGCCGACAGCACCCCGCCGTCCTCGCCCCTCCACGTCTGCGAGTGGCCTACCGCGAGGCCGCCCACCGACGTACGCCGTAAGCAGCCGCCCCTGCCACCAGCACGGCCGCTCCCACGACGACCGAGACACCCGGCAGCGCGAAGGCCAGCGTCGCGCACCCCACGAGCCCGACCAGCGGGACGATCCGCTGGACGGGAGCCGAACCGAGCGTCCACGCCGACGCGTTGGCGACCGCGTAGTACGCCAGCACCCCGAAGGAGGAGAACCCGATGGCACCCCGCACGTCGACCGTCGCGGCCAGGACCGCGACCACCGCCCCCACGGCCAGCTCCGCCCGGTGGGGCACCTGGAAGCGCGGGTGGACGACGGCCAGGACACCCGGCAGATGCCGGTCACGCGCCATGGCCAGCGTCGTCCGCGACACCCCGAGGATGAGGGCGAGGAGCGACCCGAGCGCGGCCACGGCCGCACCCACGCGCACCACCGGCACGAGCCCCGGCACCCCCGCAGCCCGCACGGCATCGGCCAGCGGCGCCGAAGCCCCGCCCAGCCCTTGCGCACCCAGCACGGACAGAACCGACACGGCAACGGCCACGTACACGACCAGCGCGATACCCAGGGCCAGCGGGATGGCGCGGGGAATCGTGCGCGCCGGATCCCTGACCTCCTCACCGAGGGTCGCGATCCTCGCGTACCCGGCGAACGCGAAGAACAGCAGGCCGGCCGCCTGAAGCACCCCGCCGAGCCCGCCGGACAGCCCGACGTCGAGCCGGCCGGCGTCGGAGGCGTCGGAACCGAGGCAGACGACCACCACGGAAGCGAGGACGGCGAGGACCACCGCCACGATCACCCGGGTCAGCCAGGCCGACTTCTGGATCCCGCCGTAGTTCACCGCGGTCAGGGCCACCACGGCACCGACCGCCACCGCGTGCGCCTGCCCCGGCCAGACGTACGCGCCCACGGTGAGCGCCATCGCCGCACAGGAGGCCGTCTTGCCGACGACGAACGACCAGCCCGCGAGATAGCCCCAGAACTCCCCGAGCCGCTCGCGTCCGTACACGTAGGTGCCGCCCGAGGCGGGATACAGGGCGGCCAGCCGCGCGGACGACATCGCGTTGCAGTAGGCGACCACGGCGGCGATCGCGAGCCCGATCAGCAGCCCCGAGCCGGCGGCCCCGGCGGCGGGACCCAGCGCGGCGAAGATGCCGGCGCCGACCATCGAGCCCAGTCCGATGACGACGGCGTCCCCGACGCCGAGCGTCCGCCGCAGCCCGGCACCGGTGTCCTGGCCGGCGGTCCCGTGTCCTGTCATGCCCAGCACCCTACTGATCAGTGCAACCGGCCGGCGGCGGGCAGACGTCCTCCCCGGCAACGGGGCACCAACACGGGTGCGACCAGCGGCTCGAACGCATGGACACAGCCCGGCCGGAGCATGATCACAGTCCGGGCACGGTGCGGAGAGGCAGGTTCAGGGCATGGGCATCATCGGCTGGATCATTCTGGGGCTGTTGGCCGGAGCCATCGCCAAGTTCCTGCTGCCGGGACGCGACCCGGGCGGCTTCGTCGGAACGACCGTCATCGGCGTCGCGGGCGCCTTCATCGGCGGCTGGATCTCCGCGCGCTGGCTCGACCACCCGATCACCAAGGAGTTCTACGACGGCGCCACCTGGGCCGCCGCGATCGGCGGCTCCCTCGTCCTGCTGGTGATCTACCGCATCTTCTTCGGGGACTCGCGCCGCTGAGCGGACCACGAAGCTCCGGGCAGGCAGGAAGGGTGGGCACCCGGGGTGCCCACCCTTCGTCGTACCCGCACCGAACGCGCTAGCGGTAGTTCACGAACTGCAGCGCGAAGTCGAAGTCCTTGCCCTTGAGCAGCGCCTGCACGGCCTGCAGGTCGTCCCGGCTCTTGGAGCTGACGCGCAGTTCGTCGCCCTGCACCTGAGCCTTGACGCCCTTGGGGCCCTCGTCACGAATGATCTTCGCGACCTTCTTCGCGTTCTCCTGGGAGATGCCCTCCTCGATGGACGCGAAGATCTTGTACTCCTTGCCGGAGAGCTGCGGCTCACCGGCGTCCAGCGACTTGAGCGAGATGCCCCGCTTGATCAGCTTGGTCTCGAACACGTCGAGGATGGCCTTGACCCGCTCCTCGGAGTTCGCCTCCATGAGGATCTTCTCGCCGGACCAGGAGATCGAGGCGCCCACGTTCTTGAAGTCGTAGCGCTGCGAGATCTCCTTGGCGGCCTGGTTGAGGGCGTTGTCGACCTCCTGCCGCTCGACCTTCGAGACGATGTCGAAACTGGAGTCGGCCATGTCCTGTGGCTCCTTGTATCGGGGTGCGTGGGGGCGGCCGCAGAGCCGGCATGGGCCCCGCGCCGCATCCGCATAAGCCTAGCCACCCGCTCCCCGCCGAGTACTGATCAATCGGGTGGCGAACCACCCCCGGGCATCGGGTATCGTTTACGTCGTTGCCACGGAGCACCGCCGAAAAGCGGTCCTCACGGCAGCAACCCCGGCGGTGTGCCCGAGCGGCCAAAGGGAGCAGACTGTAAATCTGCCGGCTCAGCCTTCCCAGGTTCGAATCCTGGCGCCGCCACATGAAGGGAGACCCCCTCCGATCTGCGGAAACGTAGACCGGAGGGGGTTTCTTCTTGTTCGAACATCGTGATTCGAACGGTGATCGAAAAGCGAGTCTTGTCTCACTAGATCTCGGGTGTAGCCCGGCCCTGATCAGTGCGTGTCCCCCAGGCGTCCCCCGGGGGATTCGCTATTTCCGTCCCATTCCCGCAGGCCAGCCTCGATCTGGCGGTTCGCTCGGTCCTGCGCCTGCGCCAGAACCTTCGCGTAGACCCGGAGGAGCACTGCGACGGAGTGCCCAGCCCTGCGAGCCACCTCCATTGGATCGACCCCAGAGAAGAGCCAGAAGGAGACGCCGGCGCACCTAAGGTCGTACGGGCGACGTGCAAGCGGAGATACCGCCTCGATAGGGGAGAGGGCCGCGCTTCGCGCCTCTGCCCATACTTCGCCATATCCTGTGTCTTGAATCACGCCGCCCCGGCTCGTGCGAAAGAGCCGTCCGTCCGGCGCCGCTCCGTACCGGGTGAGATGCCACCGGAGCATGGCCACGAAGTGAGGCGGGATGGGCACGACCCGGGAGTCTCTGGCGGCGCGAGCCTTCAGATGGCGCTGCTCGTAGGCCCGATCGTCGTCCGTCCAGCTGTGGCCGGCGTGAACGATGCCGCCGCGTAGCGTGAGCCGACCCCAGCCGCGCTTGGGGAGGTGGCACTGCGACACAGTCAGCCCCACGGCTTCGGCGGGGCGCATGGCGGCGTAATAGAGGCACCCGAAGAAGGCTTCGAGGTGAGCGCCTCGGTCACTTTGAGCGCGTACCTCTGCGAGCAGTTCCCGAACCTGTCGGGGGTTGGCGACGCTCGCGGGGTCGACTTCCTCGGTCGACTTCGGAGGCGACCACTTCACCGTGGTCAACGGGTTCACCGGGATGGTGAAGTATCGACGTTCCACGGCGAGGCCGAGGACGTCGCTGAGACATGCACGCTTGCGGTTCGCCGTGCGGCCGGCCGCACGGGAGCCGTTAAGCAGCGTCGAAAGGGCATCGAGAGCCAGGCGCAGCGTCTCGGGGTCTTCGAGCGCGGAGACGGGCAGCGAGTTCTTCTCGATCCAGCGGAGTGCCTCCGCGACTTCGGCGGGGTGCTCCTGATCCCAGCGGCTCTTGTTGTACGCCCATGCGTACAGGGCGGTGCGGAGTACACGGGCAGACGGTTGGCCGACGGACGTCCTCACGAGCGCCGGGGTGATCGTGGCGAGAGCATCCGCGTCGTTGCGACGGGACTTCGCGGGCAGGCGATCCCACCTGCGCTCGACGTACGTCCGGGTGTGTTCGTACCAGCTCACAGAGCCGTTCAGCGCCCGAAGTTCGGAAGCGGGCAGGCCCGTTTCCACATCGAACTGCTCGCCCTTGCGCAGAGCGGTCATCAGCTCCGAACGCCGTCCGTCCGCTTGGGCTTTGACGGTGTAGCTCCTTGAGTGCTTCTGCGGGCCGACCAGCCACCGGACGCGGTAGGGCTTCGGGCGGTCGCGCCGGGTCTCGATACTGTAGACGCGGACGTCGTAAGTGAGGGGCATTGGTCTCCAGACAGCGGAAGGGCCCGCCCACTTAGGGGGCGGGCCCAGCGGATGGTGTGTCAGGCGGCGTTCTCGGTGCAGTCCTCCCACCACGCGTCCAGGTCGGCGCGGCTCACCCGAACCTGGCCGTTGGGGAGCTTGCGGAGGCGGGGGGCCTTACCGCGGGCGCGCATGCGGTAGAAGGCCGCGCGGCTTATGCCGAGCTCGGTCAGGACTTCGGGGAGTTTGAGCATCTGGGGGCGAGCCATCGTTGCGACTCCTTGTCTTCGCCTTCTGGGGGATCCGCAACATCCGCCACGCCGCAACACTGCTGGTCAGCGGCTTGAATCTGTGGCGGATGCCGTTTGTGTTGCGGATAGGTCCCGCCACGCGGCGGCGGGGCGGGACCGTGGGGTGCGGGCTGGTCAGCCAGCGATGCGGAGTTGGCGTGTGTCGGTTTCCGCAAACATGTGGCGGGTCTCAGAAGGGGCATCCGCCACAGATCCACCCCCGCTGACCTGCGATGTTGCGGATGTTGCGGATGTTGCGGCTTCCTGGGGGTCGGGGCGGCAGTAGCGGTTCCACGCGTCGGTGAGGTCTTCGGCGTAGTAGCCCTTGGGGGTGGTGCTGCCGACCCGGATCCCTTTGGGCTTGATCGGGCTGTTGTCGGGGCGCACGTACTGGCTCAGCAGCTTGGACAGCCGGCGGGCGGTGAGCTGCTTGATGGCCTGTCCGTCCTCGCTCATGTCGGCCCACGGGGCGTCATCGAGGGAGAGCAGGACTTCGAGGATGGCCGCGGTGGGCATCTTGTCCACACCGCAGAACACCTTGTCGCGCAGGTCAGTCAACAGCCGCACGCCGAGAGAGGCTTCGTCGTTGCTGCTCGCGGACTTGATGAGTTCGATGCACGCCGCGCGTGCTCGGGCCGGCCAGTGTCCGCCGGCCGCGTCTGCGACCGCGAGCAGCGGTTCCCACACGTCCGCCGGCCGGTCCGTGACGCCCTCGGGCATCTCGGGCCACGCCTCAGACACCTGGTCGCGCACCGTGGCGGTCCAGTCTGCGAGCCGGTCCCGCAGCACGTGTCCCTGCTTCTCGTGGACGCGGCGCCGGTAGGGCTCGCACTTCTCGTTGGGTGCCTTCTTCCGCATGCGGATGATGACCGACCTGGTCAGGATCGTGTCCGGCAGCGTGCCGAGTCCGGCCATGGCGACCGCGCAGAACGAGGGGAAGAAGCCTGCTTTCTGGTCGGATCCGTCCCCGACGCAGCGCAGGGACTTGGCGCCGCGCCGGTAGCCGGAGTTGAGGAACCCGCGGACCTCCTCGTTCCCGCCCGCCTTGGGCCCGAATACGGTGTCGATCTCGTCGAACAGGAGGGTAGGGGTGCCCTCGTCCGCGGAGACGAGCCGGAACAAGGCGTTGGCGGAGGCGTTGACGGTCGTCGCGGCGCGCGGCGTGAGGGTCTCGATGATCTCCAGCGCACGGGACTTCCCGGAACCCGGTTCGGGGCTGAGGAAGGCGATGCGGGCGGTGCCGTCGAGAGCGTCCATCAAATGCGCGTGGGCGTCCCACAGGGCTACGGCGACGTAGGCGTGTTCGGTGGGGAAGACGTTGAAGCGGCGGTGGAAGGCTTCCACCTCGTCCAGCAGCGCGGCCCCGTCGATGGTCTCGGTCATGCGGCGGCCCTCCTTTCGGGCAGGGGCACGGGAGCTCCCGTGCAGGTGGACTTGTGGGCGGCGTAGTCGGCGGCGAGCGCGGCGACGTTCGGGGCTCCGGTGGCGGTGGCGGTCTGTCCGCAGGCGCAGGCGTAGGCGCCGTTGGGGGTGTCGCCGGGCTGCTTCCACCAGCGGGCTCCGTCCCAGTGGTCCCGGTAGACCGGTGGGGCGTAGTTGCGGATTCCGGGCTGCTCGGGGGTGGGGTCGGAGGTGCTGTGACGGGCCTGGTTGCTGCGGAACTTCTGAGAGCGAAGGGCAGAAGGGACGCCCTTGCGGGCGGCGACCCTCGGTCCGCCCACAGCCGCCTGGGGTCCAGCCGGCCGGGCGGGACGCGGCCCGCCAGTCGGTTGGGCTTGGCCTTCCAGGTGGAGGGAGTTGGGGGCGCTCATGCGGCCTCCCGCGGGCGGGCGGTGCGGATGGAGCCGTCCAGTGCGCTGCGGATCGTGGTGCGGCATTCGGCAGTGGCGAGTCCGGCCGCCTCCCCCGCCGCCTGGAAGGCCTCCTCCACCACGTGCCGCGGAAGGTCGCCCCACGCGACGAACCGCCCCACCTTGAAGGCGCTGCGGTTCAGCACCGTGTTCCGCATGCCCTCCGCAGCAGCAGCCACTGCGGCGCACTCGGCTTCCAGCGCCGCCTGTGCCGCGAGACTGCCCGCCATGACGGGCAGTCTCAGCGGCCCGGGGGCAGCGGCGGGAGCGGCTGTCAGTGCGTCGCACAGCCAGCCCGGCAGCGGGACAGGCTCGCGGTCGTCCAGGACCGTATACGTGCCGTCTGCGGTGATGCTGCCGGGGGCGACGACGTACCCGCCCCAGCCCCGGGTGTCGACCTTCTTCGCGAGGCGTCCTGCGGTGGAGTGCAGCTGGAGGCCGGGGGGTTGGGTGAAGTACAGGTGTCCTCCGCCGCGGGCGGTCCGCACCCGGTAGGTGTCGGGGACGGTCTGTCCGGCGCGCTCGCAGAGCGCTTGGAAGTTGGCGGCGCCGTCAGGCGTTCCTTTCGATTCTTGGGGCTTGAGGGTGTCGAGGTCGATCACGAGCAGCCCGGAGGGGCCGGTCGCGATGCCGATGTTGTAGGGCTGCCGCGTCCACGCCGCGACCAACAGATCGTGGTCGGTGGTGGCGCGTTCCTCCGGGGTCTTGTGGCCGTTGTCGCAGCGGCCGGTGCCGGGGCAGTACTTGTCCGCGTGGCCGGCCGGGCGCTTGTCGTGGGGGCGCAGGGGGATGACGTGCCATTCCCGGCGCGCGGCTTCCAGTGCCCAGGTGAGCAGGCCCGGCTTCGAGAGTTCTGTGTCTGGGGTACGGCTCATGCAGCCGCCTCCAATTGGGGTGCGGCGTTGGTGAGGTAGGCGTGGCCGATGTATTGGGCGTAGGCGGGTGGGATGGCTTCGCAGACCTCGCGGATGCCGAGCTTGATGTTTCCGCCGGCGGGGACCTTGATCCAGGGCATGCCCATGGCCTCCGCGGCGGCGTTTTGCCAGGCTCGGGAGTGGGCGCCGCCCGTGACGGTCATGTACGGCCTGTCCGCAGTGGGCAGATAGCCGTTTCGGGTGCACAGCGGGCCATGTCGAGGGTGGTTGGGCGGGGTCAAGTCCCAGTTGGTCTCGAAGACGCGGTGGCGGTAGACCGTGAGTCCGAACATGGGCCCGCACAGGGTGATGGGGTCGATGAGTTCGTTGGCGGCGCTTTCGACGTTCTCGATGACGTAGGGCCGACCGGTGGTGAGGATGGCGGCCCTGGTCGGGGCGATCAGGCGGGGGTACGTCTTCTTGTTGTAGGCGTTGAGGTTGGAGTAGTCCTGGCAGGGTGGGGAGGCGTGGATCAGGTCGAACTCGTGGCCGTGCTCGCGGATGAAGGTCACGGCGTCTGCCTGGTGGAAGGTGAACGGGTAGTGGGGTTGGGGTTCGATGTCGACGCCGACGACGTCGAAGCCGGCCAAGTGGAAGCCCATGCCCATGCCGCCGGCACAGCAGAAGGCGTCCAGGACGAGGGGTCGGGGTCCGGCTCGCCGGATATCGGTGGGGTGGGGCATGCTGGAGACCTCCATCAGGTCAGTCCCGTGACGGGTGGAGAACAGGGCGGCCGTCGACTTGTGGTGAGAGGCGGCCGCCCGGAAAAGCCCCCGAACCGAGCGCATGACGCCGGCGGGGGTGCGTGGCGATCCCCGGTCAGAGCGGGGAGGCCGGGAATTTCGCAGGGCGTTGTCAGTGGTGCCCGCTACGTTGATCACAGGCGCTCGCGCGATGCCCGCGTGTCGGCGCCCGATTCGGTGTGCCTGTCGGGAGGGCTTGAGATGACGGCGTGGTTGGCGCTAGCGAAGGCCGGGAGCAAGCGGATCAGCGAGGGCTACGACGACAACCCCGCGACCCACTACAGCTGGGACAGCACTGTCCCCAACCACGCGACCTTGAAGGTCGGCGACGTGATCGTGCTGTGGGACTCCGTGGAGATGCTGGGCCTGTCGGTGATCGAGGACATCGCGAACGGCCAGACCACGAAGAAGACGCCGTACTGCCTCAAGTGCGAGAAGGCCGACGTCGCTGAGCGGAAGCAGAAGAAGCCCCGCTTCGTGTGCTGGAACCAGGAGTGCAAGCACGAGAACGAAGACGCCGGCTGGAAAACCAAGCAGGTGAAGACCTACACCAGTCGGCACGAGGCCGGATGGATCGCCGCCCGTGGAGCTTTGACCGCTCCGGAGCTGCGGGCGCTGTGCGTACAGCGAGCCTCGCAGAACAGCCTGCGCGAGCTGCGCTGGGACGACTTCCACCACGCCCTCACCCACGGCGGCGTCCCCGTGCCGCTGCGCATCGTCGACACCGCGCGGCAGGTTATCGCCGAAGGCCACGGCTCGGCCGTCGTCCGCGTCCGCAAGGGACAGCCTGCCTTCCGCAAGCACCTGCTTGAGGTGTTCGGCGAAGTATGCGCGTTCACCGGGCCGGCACCCGTCCAGGCGTTGGAGGCCGCGCACCTGTACAGCTACGCGGCCAACGGCAAGCACCATAAGGGCGGCGGCCTGCTCCTGCGCCGCGACCTGCACCGCCTCTTCGACCTCGGCCTCATCGCCGTCGACCCCACGACCAAGACGATGCACCTTGCCGATGCCCTGAAGGCCTACCCGGACTACGCCACGCTGGACGGCGCTCCGCTCACCGTGGCCGTGACCGCAGATCACGTCACGTGGCTCGCCAAGCACTGGGACATGCATCGCCAGAACGTGCCGCCGGTCGTGATCCCTTCGCAGGCCGGCCTCGTCGAAGCGGTCACCGCCTGAGGACGACGGAGTGCGAAGAGACGTAGGAGAGCGGCGTCTGGGCCAGGCAGGGCGGCCCCGGCGCCGATACTTCCCGCTGTGGGAGGAGCTCGCCGTGCTGACAGCGCACGGCGGCCGGTGCGTGTACTCCCTGGCCCCCTCGCGGGTCAAAGACCACGTCATCCCCTACGCCAGGGGCGGTGACGACGATCTGCACAACCTCGTGCCCGCCTGTGAGGCCTGCAACGACGCCAAGAACGGCCGCACGCCCCTGGAGTTCGCAGCCCTGCGAACGAGTCCCGGAGACTGGGGTCGACCGGGGCATCCCGGCAACGGCCGGCTCGGAGAGGGGTTCGAGCGGCTGCGCCAGCGGTACGCGACGTGGGTGGAACGCATCGAGTTCACTCACATCGAATCGATCCATCCGCGCCGGCGAGTCTGGTTCCAACGCGACCTGGACAGTACCTACTTCAACGCCCGCGCGACGCCGACGATCCGCGTGAAAGCCGCGATATACCGCGCCTACTACAGCGACCATGTGGCGGCGGCCGAAGCATCTGGCTGGCCCACCGACGCGCGGACGCCCTTCCGCATCTTCCAGCTGCGTGATTGGCGTGGGCCTTTCTCCGAGGACCCGAGCGACTGGTATTCGGCCTAGCCGACGTTGCTCGCTCCCTTGCGATCAGCGCCTGCGGGCGAGTTTGAGCGTGAGTCCGCCGGCTCCGATGGGTCCGGTGGCGCTCGCGATGACGGTTGCGGTGTGCGCGGCGACGTCCATCAGCCAGCACAGGGCGGCGACCACGCCCCACGCTCCGAGTGCGGCGGCCCCGGCGATGGCGAACGGGATCAGCACGCGCTGCCAGGGGAAGGCGGGCGGGGTGTCGTTGACGACGAACACGACCGGCTGGCCGGTGGCCTGAGCGCGGTTCCAGGTGTCGGCGGGGATGTGCGGGGCTATCTGGCCGGGCGGGGTGTGCTGGCGCATTTCAGCTCCCTCAGGGGTACGCCGCGGGCCCGCACCAAGAGGTGGCGCGGGCCCGTGCGGTGGGTGGTGTGCTTGTCGCGTGGCTTGTCGTCTCACTTGTCGTGCGGCTTGTCGTCTTGCTTGTCTTGTCGCTTGTCTTGTCGCTTGTCGCCTCCCAGGTCACAAGCCGTTTCCGGGCCCTACAGGCCCGTCAGACGACATGCGCTGGCGCGGGGGCGACAGGCGACAAGGGATCAGCCGTCGCCGGTGTGGGAGCGGTGGACGTAGCGGGCTTTGGTGCCCTCCCCGACGCGCACGGCGGTGCCGTCCTGCACCCACGTTTTCAGCCAGCCGACGACCGTCTGACGGGTCGTGCCGAACGCGTCCGCAAGGGCGCGGGCGATCGCGGACGCTCCGGTGCCCTCGGGTCCGGCGGCGATCAGTGCGGCGAGCGCGGCCTGTTGCGCGGGACTGTCCTCCTCGCCCCGCAGCGCCGACAGGTTCAGCCCCGCCGGCCGCTCGAACGCGTCGCCCTGCTCGGTGGTCTGGGGTTCGGGTGCCGTGCCGAACTGCGCGTCGATCTCCTCCCGGAACCGCCGCGCGAGCGCGTCCTCCGGGGACTCCTGCTCGCTCAGCGCGGACAGCCGCAGCGGCCCCGCCGTAACGCGCGGGGCATCGTTGGCGTTGTCGGACGCGCCGTGCTCGCGCATCCATGCGGTGCGCTCGGCATCCCAGCGCCGCGCGTAGGCGGGCCCGGCTGCCTTCATGGATACGTCATCGAGCGTGGGGTGGCGGTCGGAGGTTGCGGCGGTGATCTCCCGGATCTGGTTCGGGAGGATCCGCCACGCCTTGAACAGCGCGGCCGGCGACTCCGGGGTGCCCATGAACCCGGCTCCCTTGTGCGGGGCTTGGTCGACGCGCAGGCCGCGGCTGCCGGGGAACATCTTGGAGAGGTCCATGCCCTCGGTTTCACCACCGGTGAGGGCGACGCGCACCTTGGCCTCGCGACGGATCATCAGGTTGTTCAGGACGCTCCCCGTTGCTCCGAGGGCGGTGATGACGGTGCGTACGCCCATGGCGCGGGCGATCCGGATCACTTCGAGGATCTTGTCCCCGAGCTTGCGGATCTGCCGGTCGGTGCTGGCCAGGATTTCCGCGCCCTCGTCAATGACGAGCATGATCTGAGGGATCTTCACGCTGACCGGCAGCAGATCGGTGTTGGCCTTGGACAGCAGGTCTTGGTAGCCCATCTTGCGCTGCTTGGCCACCCGCACCGCAGCGTCAAGCATGGTCAGGGCTTCCTCGTACGTTCCGGCGAGCCAGTCAACACCGGGCCGCACGGGCTTGCCGTCCTCCCGCGTGATCTCCCCGTTCAGCGCCGGGAGGACCCACGGGAGGCCGGCGGATCCGGCGTTCAGGTCGATCACCCACGTGAGCATGTCCTCAGTGCGCGCGAACCCGGCGAGGATCAGGTGGATCAGGTTCGTCTTGCCCGAACCGGTCGGGCCGACGATCAGCGCGCACTGCTCGCGCAGGTAGGCCAGGACCTCTTCCGCGTTCGTCCGGTAGCCCCAGGGAATGCCGGTGTGCACGGAGAGCGGCCCGTAGTCGGCGGGGTAGGTGCGCTCCTGCTCCAGCACGTTCACCGTGGTGACGTCGATGATGACGCGGCCCTGATGGATGCCGGGCCCGGCGGTGGCGGTGCAGCCGTGCGGCAGCCGCGCATCGGCGGACAGGCGCGGGGACTCGCCCGCGATCTTGTTCCAGGTGGCGCCGCCGGGCGGGAGTTCGGCGTCGATGGAGAATCCGGCGCCGGTCTCCCACATTTCGACGCCGACGACGCGCACGGTGATGGAGCAGACGCGCTGGATGCGGTCGACCCATTCCGCGGCGATCGCACGCCGCTCCGCGGACAACTCCGCAGCGATGGCGCGCTGTTGAGCGGCGTTGGCCTCGTCCTCGCGCGCTTCCTCGTACAGCGCGGTGGACCGTGCGGCGGCTCCGATGCCGACTCCGATGGTGGCGAGGGAGCCCAGCGCGGTCCAAGTGAGCGGTCCGTGGGTCATGGCCCACGTGGTCCACCCGGCGCCGACCAGCCAGGATGCGGCTTTGGTGGCGAGGGTGCGGCCGGCGTTGCGGACGCGGATACCGGCGACGGTGTGACCGAGCGCCCCGGCCGCGCCCACGGCGAGGGCCCAACTGGGGGGCATCGAGGTGGCGGCGCCGGTGGTGGCGAGGGCGAAGGCTCCGGTGGTGGCGGACAGAGCGCCGGTCACGGGTCCGTGACCGGCGCTCCAGTCCAGCACCGGACCACTGCTCGCCTGCTGCTTTGCGGTGGCGGTGCTGCTCATGTCAGACGTTCCAGCCCTTCTCAGCCTCGGTGCCGTTGCGGGGGTCCTCGTGGCGGGCGATGTCCTGCTCGTGTGCCTGGCGGAACAGCGGTCCCATGTCCTCCGCGACCGCGACCGCGCTCATCAGGGCGCCGAAGATGTCGTTGAAGCCGTCGGCGACTTCCTTCTCCAGCGGGAACTCCGAGTCGGAGCGCTCCGCGAGGATCTTCATGACGTTGGCGACCGCGGTGAGCGCGGCGGGCAGTCCCTCGACCATGGCGAGGATCTCCATGGCGTTCTCGGGCTCGTACTGGTTGGCGGCCTGCTCCATCTCGGCAGCGGCCTCTTCGAACCGGAATCCGGACACGTGCTCTCCTTCACTCACAGGGGTGTTCGTGCTGGTGGGAACCGTGGCCGCGGGCCGCTCAACGCCGTCCGCGATACCGTCCGTGCCGTCCTTCGCGGCCTCCGCGTCCGCGGCGGCCTCCTGCTCGCGCTGCCTGTCCCGGGCGTTCTCGTCCCGGGTCGCGCGCTGCTCACCGGCGCTCTGCACCATCCGCCGGTACAGGCGCCGCCCGGGGTGGATGAGGGCGGGGATGCCGAGCTTGCGGCCGAGCCACGTGGACAGGCAGCCCAGCAGGCCGACGGGCAGGGCGAGCAGCGCGGCGAGCAGGCGGCGTCCGTGGAAGCGGGCCGCGGACCGGCGCAGCGCGCTGCGGGCTGCCTTCCGGGCGGGGGCCTTGCGGACCTGCGCCCGCTGCTTGGCCACCGTGCTACCGGTCTTGGTGTCGCGCTTGTTGCGCTGCTTAGCGATCGCCGCGTCCCGGGCGGCCCGCGCCTTACGGGCGGCACCGCCCAGCAGGCGGCTTCCGCCGATACCGCGCCTTCCTGGCCCGGTCTTGCCTGCGTTGGTCTTGGCGTTGCGGCGGGTATCAGCGACCGCACGCCGGGCGTTCGTCAGCTGCGCCCGCTGCCCGCTACGCGAGCCGGCACCGTCCTTCCGTGCGGCCCGCAGCGCCTTGACCTGCCCTGCCCGACGGGCAATGCCCTTGCCCGATCCCCCGGCGTGCTTGGACGGGCCGTTACCGGTCTTGCTCGGGGTCTTTCCGCCGGTCCCTGTACTGGCGTAGCGGGCCGCGGCAGTGCGGCGGTGCTGGCCGGGTACCTTGCCCGACCCGCTGCTACCGGCTCGGCCGCCACGTGATCCGCCGGAACGGCGCCCCGAGGCGGCACGTGTGCCACCACCCGAGCTGCGGAGCCCCGGGGTGCGTGCAGCGGTGCGGCCGGCAGTACGGGCCGCGGCCCGGCGAGCTTCGCGGCGCGGGTTGGGCTTGCGGGAACGGCTGGCAGCGACCGTGCCGAGGACGACCATGCCGGTCGCGGCCACGGCCGCGGCGAGCGGTCCGCCTGCCAGGGAGGCGGCGGCGAGGGCGCCGACCGTGCCGTTCGCCCCGGACAGGGCGAGCGGAACGACCGGCCAGCCGCCGGGCGTGTGGTCCACCTCTGCCGTGTCCTTGGCGGTGGTGGGCGGGGTGTCGGGCGGCGGGGGTGGTGTGGTTGGGGGAGCCGGTGCTACTACCGGCTCGGTGCTGAGGTCCGTCATGCTGTGAGCACTCCTTATGGGGAGTAGGGCCCGGCCGGGGCCGTAGGAAGTTGCCGGCCGGGCCTGTCAACGGTGGTCAGGCGGCGCGCTGTTCTTCGTTGGGATAGGCGCAGGGCACGCACATGCCGAGCGAGGCGGGGATGACGTATCCGGCATCCCGCTTGCACTCCGGGCACGTGCGCCGCGCGGTGTTGGCCTTGGCCAGAGCAGCCCACTTCGCCGGCGTCATCGGGCGTACGGGCTTGGCCATGTCGATCTCGTACAGGTAGGCGACCAACGGCCCGCGGCGATACCGGGGTCGCTCGATCTGCGCGGCAACGTCCTGCCCGCCCGGCCGTAGCCCTCGGGCCCGCAGTTGCCGGATCGTGGCCAGACCGACGGGGGCGAGGTGCCAGGGGTAGACGGGTATGGAGGCCATCAGACGGCAGCCTCAGCCGGTCCGTCCCCGTCCTCGTCCGTGTTCTCGCGCAGTCGGTTGGCGACCCAGCCGATCGACCAGCCGGTGTCTTCCGCGAGCTGCCGTACCGACTTCTCGCCCTCTGCGAACGAGCGGAGGTAGGCGCGGGCTTCGGTCTCGGGCATCTTCGTGAACGGGGTCGGCCGGCTGTTCACGGCGGTGTTCACGGAGCCGTTCACGGTGTTCACGCCATCCCGCTCAACAGCCTCGCGAGAGGCCAGGGAGACGACCTCCCGGCCGTGCCGGTCGGACCGTGAACGCTCCGCCTGTTCACGCTGTTCACGCCGCAACGCATCCTCACGCGCCTGCTTCTCGCGCCGGACGCGCTCCTCGTATTCGCGCTGCTCACGACGGGTCTCAGCCTCGCGGTCGAGACGTTCACGCTCTATGCGGGCGTTGTGGTCGCGCTCCGCAGCCCGCTCGGAAGCCTCCCGCTCGGCCCGCTCACGTTCGAGCTTTTCGGCGTGCTCGCGGGCCTGCTGTTCACGGTGTTCACGGGCCTGCCGCTCGCGTTCACGCTCGGCCCGCTGCTGCTGTTCACGCTGCTCGGCTTCGGCGGCCCGTGAACGCTCGATGCGCTCCACCGCGCGGTTGATCGCACGCCGGTAGGCGAGCCCCGCTTCGGCGGTGGCGATCAACAGGAGCGGCGCCACCGAGTGGACCGCCACCCCCACCGCGTCACCCTTGAGCGCGCTGTCCCCGATGTTCAGGAGCAGCGTCATAAGACCGGTCATCCACCGCAGCACGGCCGGCCACGCCCCGGACGTTCCCCCGAGGCGGGCCACGGTCGCATCGAGACGGACCACGATGACCACTGCGGTATCCACAACCAGGGGAAGGATCGGCGCGGTGCGGTCCCAACCGTCCGGGGTGACCCGCTCGACGAGGGGCGTGACGGTAAGGACGGAGAACAGCACCGCGCCCGCGGTGATAGCCCACGTCCCGTAGGAGAGCGTCTTTTCCGCGGAGCGGATCTGCTCCGCAGACAGGGACTCAAGCATGGCGGCCCCCGTCCTGGCCGCGCTCGCGGCGGGCCCGGCAGACGAGCAGCAGATGGGTGGCGCCGGCGAACACGGCCAGGTTCCACAGACCCCGCCCCCACGGCGCCAATGGCACCAGCCACGACGTCACACACGCGATGGCCAGCACCGCCCCGCCCCGGCGCAGCCACCAGGCGAAGAGGCGTTCCCTCATGCCGCCACCTGCATGCCAGCGGTGCAGCGGCCACCCTGGCGCTTCGTTGTGCGGCGCGAACGGCGGGCGGTCGGGCGGGAGACGAGCGGGCTCATACGGAGCAGGGACTCTGCGAACGCGGCGGCCTCCGGGGCACTCTCGCGCAGCTCCGCGAGCACTTCCCGCGCCACGTCCAGCCGCGCGGCCCGTTCCAGCTCCGACTCCCTGACGGGGCCGGTGAACAGCTCAAGGTCAATGCCGAACGCCAGCTCCGCGAACTCGGCCGGCGTAACAGCCACATGACCAGCAACGATGCACTTCATGGGTCGTGACTCCTTCATCAGTGGAACGGCCCAAACAGCGGCCCCGGAGTTGCACCTCCGGGGCCGCGCGCCGTTGAAGTCGGACAACTCCGGCTCCCCTCAGCGCTGCTCGTATGAGACGAGCAGCGGAGGCAACCGGCCGCCGCAGTGGACGCAGCGGAGAGGTTGAGGTTCGAGATGCGGCAAGAGCCGCAGACGCCGGACCCGCCCCTAAGAGCAGATCCGGGCAGGTCACCCGGCCCGACATGGCCGCCGGGATGGTGACCCGCACCCATCGACCGCACCTGTGCATGCGGCTGGGTCGGCGCTCTGTTGAGTTCTCCACAGCGCGTGATCCGGGCCGTGCGTCCGGACGCTGTTCACGCAGGTCAAGCCGTTTTAAATAGAGCGACCTAGGTCGCTCGTCGATGAGGAGAAAGCTACCTAGGTCGCTTCTGGTCGTCAAGAGGTCTCGCGACCTGAATGGAAACGACCTAGGTCAAGTACGCTTTCGGGTGTGGACTCACAGCCGAAGAGGAAGCTCAACGCCCGCGAGATCGCAGCGAGGATCAGAGACGAAATCGCCGCAGGGACATTCGGGCCCGGTGACCGACTTCCCGGTGCTCGGGCCTACGCCAAGAAGCTCGGCGTAGCCCTGATGACCGTGCAGAACGCCTACACGCAGCTCCAGGAAGAGGGACTGGTGGAAGGTCGCCCGGGCAGCGGCACTTACGTCCGTGACCCTGCCCCTGGCGAGCAGGCGCCCCGCGAGGCTGCCCTGCGCCTGACCGAGCTGCAAGCCGAGCTCGCGCGTGTCTCGACCGAACTTTCCGGTCTTGTCGAGCGCGTCAAGCAGCTTGAGGCCGTCGTGGGCGCCGCCGAGGGAGAGCCCGGCGCCTAGCGTCTCTCGCGGTGCGTTCGTCGTCATGCCTTAAGCGTGTCCCGGCGAACGCTCCGGGAGTACGTACTCCCGCCGCCGCTGCACCGAACTAATCCGAACTTTGGCTGTTTGACGGGGTGTTGGCGCAGCGTCAGGGGCTGCAAGACTGGCCGCATGGCTGAACTCAACGGCAAGCCCGTCACTCTGGACGAACTCGAAGCTCTCGCCCTCACGAACTACGGACATTTCACGTCCATGCGCATGGAGGACGGCACGATCCGCGGCCTGTCTCTCCACATGGACCGCTTGGTGCGGGACTGCCGACTCGTCTTCGGTGTCGAACTGGACCGCGAGCAAACCCTGAACTACATCCGCAAGGCGGTTGAGGGCATTAAGGGCGTCGCGGGGCTCCGAGTCACGATCTACGACCCTGCGATCGACATGGGCCGCCCGAGCGACGCCAAGGACCCTCACGTCCTGGTCAACCTGCGGCCGGCGGGCGCCATGCCCCCGCCCCCGCTTGCGGCCAAGTCCTTTGCCTTCACCCGCGACAGCGCGGCCGTGAAGCACATCGGACTCCACTCGCAACTTCGGATTCGCCGTGAGGCTCAGCTCGCAGGATTCGACGACGCGGTGTTCGTTGAACCGGATGGCCGCGTCTCCGAGGGCGGCACTTGGAATCTCGGATTCGTCGACCAGGACGGCACGGTCATTTGGCCGGACGCGCCCGTTCTACCCGGCACGACGATGCTTCTGCTCCAGAGCCTTGACGCTCCCAAGCAGGTCACGGCCCCAGTACAGCTTGCCGACGTCCCGAACATGGCGGCGGCCTTTGCCACGAACACCACGATTGGCGTGCGCTCGTTGAGCGCTCTTGATGACGTGCAGTTCTCACAGGACCACCCCGTGCTCGCCGCACTGCGTGAGGGGTACGCCGGAATCCCTGGCGACCGCCTGTAAACGCGTGCACGCCGCCCTTGCCAGGGGCGCGATTCACGACAGAGGTAGCCCATGCCACTCGTTACGAAATGGACCGGACGTGAAGTTAAGGCACTGCGTGAAGCCGTACGTATGAGTCTCATGGAGTTCGCCGAAAAGCTCGGGGTGTCCGATCGCATCGTCTCCCGGTGGGAGGCAGGCGGCGAGCAAGCCGCCTTGCGCATGGTAAATCAAGCGGCTCTTGACACCTTGCTTGCCAAGGCCGATCAGGATGCCCAGGGCCGTTTTGTTGGCATTCTCGCGGCGGATGACATCCCCACCCGAGCCATCATCGAGTCGGGCGAGGATCAGACGAGCAGCGGCGAGTACGTCAAGCATCCCGGGGACGGAAAGCTCATGGCACATATCCCGGAAGGAATCTTCCTGTCAGGGGAGGATGACGATCCGGTGTGGGTGGATGACTTCCACATCGACACCTTCCCGACCACCAACGCCGATTACGCCAGGTTCTGCGCGGCTACCCGGTATCCGGTACCTGAGCACTGGGGAAACGGCCGATGCCCCCGTGAGCTGTACGACCACCCTGTCGTGCACGTGACGTGGCGGGACGCGAGCGCGTACGCGAATTGGGCAGGGAAGTCGCTGCCGGCAGCCGAGCAGTGGGAGAAAGCGGCGCGCGGAACTTCTGGCCGAACGTTCCCTTGGGGGGACCAGAAGACCGCTGCAAAGTGCAACGTTCGGGAGACCGGTGTGGAGGCCACGACGTCCGTTTCTCGGTACCACAGCGGCGTTTCGCCGTACGGCGTCTACGACATGGTGGGCAACGTATGGGAGTGGCTTGCAACGCCGACCACCCGCGGGCGGTACGAACTCCGCGGCAGCGCATTCACCAGTCCACTGTTCCGGGGAGCTCCCGCCGTTGCCAACGACGCCAACGAGACGATGCATGACGACGACACCGGGTTCCGCTGTGTAGCGTTGCCTGAGCAGATGACCGTCGGCAAGGGCTGATGGCCCGTGCGGCAGTTCATGGATCACGGGGGGTCAGCTTGGAAAGTCTTCAGTTTTCTGAGGCGGCCAAACTAGGAAGAAGGACCGGATGGAACCGATTGACGAGACGGGTAACGCATCCAATTTTTCAATCCATGTTCCATCTGTAAAGCTATCTGGAGGCTCCTCAATCACCCTCTCTGAAGCTGGGGTGACTGCCATTGTCGGGTCCAATAATTCCGGAAAATCGACACTTATTCGCGAGATCATCAACCATATCAAGCACGGCAGAAAGAATGCGAAACAACATGGTACGTCTTTCATTGTAGACGGCATTGATATTGCAACGCAGGGAAGTGCCGAAGACCTCCGGGCGTGGCTACATAAGCACTCGCGAAAGGTAATTAGAAACGGCCAAGATTTTTTCGTTCGCCCAGGCGTAGCTGAGGTCCACGCTGGCGTAGTCGACTGGCGCTACACAACGCAAATGTCCGACCTTGGCATTCAGGAGTTGTATGACCTTCTCGTTTTTTATGGAGACGCTTGGCAGAGAATTGCCGGTGTCAATCCCGTAGAGATGCGCGACATGTTCGATGCCCCGGCAACGTCACCTATGCACGTTCTGCAAGATAAAGAAGATCTCTTGGCTGAACTCTGCGAGATCAGCCTTGAGGTATTCGGCCAGACTCTGACGCTTGATCGACTCAGTAAACAGGTAAATCTGCGAGTTGGCGAGACTGGACTCCCGGCGCCAGCAATTGATAAAATCGATATTGGATATCGGGATGCCCTTTCAGGGCTGCCGAACTTGATGGACCAAGGGGACGGCATGAAGAGCCTTATCGGGCTCCTCCTGCCCCTGCTCACTTCGGCCTACCCTGTTGTCTTTATCGATGAGCCGGAAGCATTCTTGCACCCACCGCAGGCTATGGCGCTGGGGCGAATCCTCGGAGAGCAGGCGAGGTCGAAAAAGATCCAAGTAATTCTTGCCACGCATGATCGCAATCTCCTGTCTGGCCTTCTTCAGTCAGAGGTAGACGTCTCAATCGTTCGACTCGAACGACCCGTCGAAGGCGGAACAGAGGCTCATCAGCTAAACGTTAGGGAGTTGAAGGGAATTTGGGATGACCCGGTTCTTAGGTATTCTAATGTATTGGATGGGCTCTTTCATAAGGCTGTCGTGTTGGCTGAGGCGGAGAGGGACTGTCGATTCTATTCATCTGCCCTAGAGGAATACGCACCGAAGAATGAACTGCCTGCGCTCCCTGGTGATATTTTGTTCGTGCCTTGTGGGGGGAAAGACGGCCTTCCGCGCCTGGCTAAAGTTCTACGGTCTGTGAAAGTCCCGGTTGTCGCGAGCCCGGATCTCGATATCCTCAATGACAGGGGGAAAATCCGAATCCTAGTCGAGGCTATGGGAGGTGATTGGGGCTCATTGAAAGATGACTACGAAAAAGCCACTGCAGAATTCCGGCAGCCGCGAGAGGCTTTGCATATTTCGAATGTTTTGTCCGCACTTAATGGCGTCTTCTCCTCACGTCAAAATGAAGTATTTACGGCGACAGTGCGACATGAGTTCATGACGCAGTTGAGGAGTAAAGGGAACCCTTGGTCTGCTTTGAAAGAATACGGAGAATTGGCTTTCAAAGCAGACCCTAAGGTGGCGCAGAATTTGCTCAGAAGGCTTGATAATATGGGGATCGTTGCGGTGAGAGTGGGTGAGCTAGAGCGCTTCACTCCCTACCTCGGAGTCTCTAAAGGAGCTAGTTGGCTTCCTGCTGCTATCGAGGCTGGCGGACACAGAAGCGAGCCTGCCCGAAAGCACGTAGCCGCGCTGGTGAAGGCAGCAGTTGAGGTAAGTCAGTAAAGTGTTGAACCAGCAGTTCTTGCATAGAAGTTATGGCCAGCAGCGGTCGTTCAACATCGTGGTGGTCCAACCGCGGCCCGGCAAGCGGATGGCCGTCTACCACCGCGAGCGGAGCCATGCAGGGTTTGGGGCGTGATGGCTGCCTCGGCAGGCTGTGGGCCATGCGTGGGCCAGAGCCCAATGGAGATGACGTCGTGGACGTTCCCGCACAGGTCAGTCAGCTGGGCGCGCTGCAAGCGCGACGCTCTTGAAAACCGTCGTGGGCTGGCGGCGAAGCGAGAAGTGGCTGCCGCCCGCCCGATGCCGGTCAACTGCCTCCCGAGGATCTGCGAATGTCCGAGAGGCGGTACTGGCCCACCTCGGGGTCTTCAGGGCCATCCATCCCAAGGTCTCGCCGCATGGCTTCTCGCACATGCGCGTTCTCCCGCCAGAGCTCCGCGCGACAGACCCGGTAGGGCTCACCCCGGATGGTCGGTTCCTCTATGAGCCGGTCACGCATCGAGGCCAGGGCATCACACGCGGCCTCGGCCAGTTGAATGATCTCAGCTGAGGCAGTGAGTGACAGACACTGCCTGAGGCGCCAGATACCAGCGCCGTCGAGGGCTTGATGAAGCTCGCCATAGAGCACGTCGCCGGACGGAGGGTCGGGCCGCAGAACGATACTTCGCATGTCGGAGTGTCCGCGGCTCAGCGCCATCAGAAACTCCGAGTACACAGCCCTGCGCGTCTGCACAGCCTCCCGTTGCTGGTCGCGGCGCCAGCGGAGACGCTCGGCGATCAACGCCGCCCCCACGCCAACCACGGCTCCCGCCAGAGTGCTTACTGGTGATATCCAGTCCACTGCAAAATGCTACCCAGGCGCCCAGGGCTCGCTAACGCTACGGGCGTTCTCGGCCCGGGGGGCCAACATCCGCATGGTGGGATCGCCCCTGCTCCCCCCAGACGTCCTCCAGTGGCGGGACGGGCGGGAGAAATTACTGGTCCGTCTCCCCAATTAATGGCCCGGACGATAGCTGAGGCTGCTGAGAGTCCTCGCGGCCGGCTCCTACCAGGGGTGGGCGGCCTCGTGTAAGGGCTTAAACGACATCATGCCTGGGTTCGTACTGATCACTTGGGACACCGCCCGAGGGACGGTCTTGAAATCTGCCAACCGCAGTCCTCGCTGTCCTGCGGGCGGGACAGCGACCGCCATGACCGCGCGCCAGGACACGCTGGTGAACGGGGGAGGCGCCCCTAAAGGGTGCCCACCCCGCCCGAACCCACAGTCGAGTTACTTGCCTTGCGTCTGATAGTGCATCGTCATGATACGTCCGGTCTTTACGACCATTGTTCCCGCCTTGTACAGGCGCAGGATAAGGCACTTGGTGCCATTCTGGTTGATTCCTGGTTCGATGGACAGAATTTCTGCTGTCTTGCCGTTCCACAACTTCAGGTGGTCACCCGCCTTCAACTTCTTCGCCGGCTTGCGTACTGGTGTGCTGATGGTTATCTCCTCCTCTCAATCAACTACCTCCATCATCGCATCCACCACTGACAAACAGGCACGATCCATTCCACTTGTAAACGCAGAAGCGCCAGACTCCGCCAGCGAAACCGAGAACTTGTCGGGGCCAGCGCCGAGGCAAACCACTGATAGCCCGAGCGAGAGCTGCTTGCATTGAGGCCACACGTTTCGAAGGTTCGACCATTAGGCGGCCATGCAAGCTGCGGAGCCTGTGGAACTGAGCGAGGCAACGATGATCGCGATAACTGCAAGCTACATACGCCGCGGATGCCCACGGGTAATCCCGTTGGACCCTCATTTCAGACTTTTCGATGAATGCTCTTCTGACCAGCGGGACTAAACTGGTAGGTAACTTGCGTGGCGCAAGGGCGCGTCTGCCCGCATGCGCGCCCCCAGTGCACGCAACGCGCCACCTTTGCCCCGGAAGCCGTACACGTCTGCCCCACGGTGAAGCGCGTTGAGGGCGGCTAGGGCACCGTCGAGCGAGGTTCTACGCGCATCCACGTGCTGTTACCTACGAAGCCAACTCATGGACCGTCAGCATCCGTTTACACGACCAGAATTAGTATGATTATTGCGTTCAACGAGAGCCGCGTGAGTAAGCCCACAGATAGCGATTTCCGTTGGGATTTTCGCTCGCTTGTGAGTCAAGATCCAGGCTAACGACAAGCCCCCACCTCAGTAACGGTGCGGCCGTCGGGGTGGATGCCGAGTCCTGCCGCTGCCCTGATGCTCTGTCGATCACACATGGAGACGGCAGGAGTGGGGGACCCAGCGTGACGGTCCGCCGGAGCAGCTTTCCGGGTGGGCCTTGGGGTGAAGCCGCAGCAGCGGCCGGGCTACTTCGCCAGCCCGAATCCGACAGGTCATCCTTCACAGGCAGCTGACGAAGGATCAGGTTGCGATGAGTGCGGCGCATGGAAGCACGCATGGTTCAGGTACCGGCAACCCCGGTGCCAGCAACGAGAATGATGGGAAGATCCGAAAGTTCGAAGCCGTGATCATCCTTTTGGTGGGGATGATCGCCGGGATGGGCGCCGGAATCACAGCACGGACGATGGGGCACCTGCCGTACTTCGGGGCCGTCGTCATGGGAGTTGGGGCGGCATTCGCGCTACCCGGATTCCTCATCATGATCATCAAGTACGTCCGCAACCAGTCCTGATCGCTCAGGACAACCGTGGCTCTACCTAGTCCCCCGGCATCCATCAGGAGCGGCTAGGGCAACCACACGGCGATCCCGTGTGAGAGACACAAGCAGACGCGTGGAGAGACTCTGGCACACAAGCCGGAGTCTCTTTTTCATACCTCTGACTCGCGGACTTCCAGTTCAGAGGCGCAGTCTCACTGGTCGAAGTTCGCGCTGGTGAAAGGCCGTGGTGGACGAAGAATGCGCAGGGCGGACCTCGCTGGGTCAGGCCGCCGTGCTGCTCGGTTGTGCGACTTGAGGCGACGGGGGATTCCCCCGTGCGTCCCCCGAACGACGTGACGCAGAACGAAAGGCCTGATCAGGCAGCGTTGGGCGAGCCCTCTGTAAATCTGCCGGCTCAGCCTTCCCAGGTTCGAATCCTGGCGCCGCCACATGAAGGCAGACCCCCTCGGGTCAGGTTGTTCACCTGGCCCCAGGGGGTCTCTTCGTTTTCACGACTGTAGGGCCGCTGCCCGCGCCCGCTTACACGTCGTACTTGCCCGACACCACGGCCAGCGTCCAGTTCACGGCGCCTTTTGTCTGGACGGACAGCTTCTCGGTGACCGAGTCCGTGTACACCTGGCCGATGGTTTCCGGCCCGCCGCAGCGAATCCTGGTGGCGTCCTCCTGCGGGGCATCGCGGTGGGCGATGCTCATCGAGCCTCCGCCGGTGCAGGTCGCGTAGACGGTGTAGACGTCTGTCTCCGGCTTGAAAGCCGGCAGGTCGGCGTCGCCGGTTCCCTGGGTCGTAGGTACGAGAACCTTCGCGCCGGCAGGCAGTTCGAATGCGGACGGCGTCCCGCTCGGGCGGTCGTCAGTCTCGGAACCGCTGCTCGACTCGGTGCTTGATTGAGCACCGTGCGGGGCGGGCTCGGCTCCGTCGCCCTTGCCGGTTCCCGAGCAGCCTGCGGTCAGCAGCAGGACGAGCAGGCCGGCGGGCACTGCGCTGCTACGGCCCATTGGCCACTCTCCTCGGGATACGCGCCCAGTCCTGGGCCGTGACGCGCTGCGGAACGACCAGCGGCGGGATGATCATCATGCACGGATGTCGACGCCTTCCACGCATCGTCAGCAGAACGGCCTTGCTGCTCCTTCCGCGTGCTCAGCAGTTGCGGTCCCCTCTCGTTTCGCGGATGCACACGCCCACGGGCTCGGGGGCGTGTGCAGGGCGATGCCGTCAGGTGTCACCGGGATGAGCGGAGAAACGGCGGCGTCCCCATCGGGCCGCCCGGAACGTGTCGGGCGCCGGGCACACTGGACCCCATGTCGTCCCGTCGCAGGAAGTGTCCCGAGTGCCGTCGCGAGATCGCCGTCGTCGCGGGACGGTTCGCGCGCCACGACCCGGCCGGGGCCCGGGGGAGCGGTGAGCTGGTCTCATGTCCCGGGTCGCGCAGGCAGGCCGAACTCGGGACGGCCCAGCCGGCGCTCGACGGCTACGTCGTACCGGACTTCCCCGGCCAGCTGCCCCTCTTCTGACCAGCGGCGGACGCCCGGCGCCCGACCATGCGCCGCTGACCGGTGCCCTCGTCGTGATCCGTCGGCTAGGGCCGCTCACCGTGGACTCGTCGTCGTGGTCCGTCAGCGAGGACCGCTCACCGTGGGTCTCGTCATGGCACTGGCTCGTGCTCGTGGTCCGTCGGCGCCGAGCCCGAGGGCTGCCGGGACGCGGGACGCGAAATGCCTCCCCGCTCGCCCCGCTCTCCTAGTTGCCCGCTTTCCTAGTTCCCCGCCACCGACTTCACCGCCACCGAGACCGGCGCCGAGCCGTTGATCAGCTCCAGGGTGAGGCCCGCCGTCGCCGGGGTGTCCACCAATTCCGCGAGTACCGCCGCGACGTCCTCGCGGGGGACCGAACCCCGGCCGGTGGACGCCTCCAGGCGGACGAGGCCCGTGCCGGCGTCGTTCGTCAGGGCGCCGGGACGCAGGATCGTCCAGTCCAGCGCGTCCCGGCTCCTTACGTACTCGTCCGCCTCGCCCTTGGCGCGCAGGTACGCGTCGAAGATCTCGTTGCCCTGGTGCGCGGAATCGGCGCCCATGGACGAGACGACGACGTACCGCCGTACGCCGGCCAGCTCCGCCGCGTCCGCGAACAGGACCGCCGCGGCCCGGTCCACCGTGTCCTTGCGGGCCACGGTGCTGCCCGGACCGGCTCCCGCCGCGAAGACGGCCGCGTCGGCGCCCCGCAGATGCCCGGCGACCTCCTCGACCGAGGCGGACTCCAGATCGCACACGATCGGCTCGGCGCCGGCCTCGCGCAGATCGTCGCCCTGTTCCGCACGGCGGATGATGCCCGCCGCCTCGTCCCCGCGCGCGGCGAGCAGGCGCTCCAGCCGCAGCGCGATCTGACCATGACCTCCAGCAATGACAATGCGCATGATTCCGACCGTACGCCCGGGTGGGCTCATTCGCCGCACAACCCTGTGGACGACTCGTGGGTCGTATCAGTGATCACTGTGAATTCAGAGGTCGTCGTACGCCGGACGAGCCACGGGGGCCGTGCGGAGCGGTACGGCCTCGTAAGGAGACCACCATCACCGCCATACGCAAGACCGTCACCGTGGCCGGCTGTGCCGCCGTCCTCTTCGCCACGGCGGCCGGCTGCGGCACGGTCGAGAACCTGACCGCCGGTCAGAAGGTCGACCACGCCGTCGACCGGCTCGGTGAACAGAAGTCGCTCGGCGTCGAGTTGCGCCTGGACGCGACCCCCTCGGCGCTGACCTCGCTCTCGGGGGACACCGACGAGATGCCCGAGGAGTTCGCCGACTTCATCGCCGGACTGCGTGTCGACATCTCCGTCAAGTCCCGCAAGAAGCTGTCGGATTCGGACGAGAAGGACCTCGTCGGTACGAGCGTGGAGATCGCGGGTGCCAAGGGCGTCCTGGTCGAGTACCGGGTCGTCGGCGACTTCATGTACTACCGCGCCGACATGAAGGCGCTCGGCGAGGCCATGGGCTTCCCCTTCCCCACCGCGGACGAACTCCCGGAGAAGGACAAGCGGTTCGAGAAGGTGCTCGACGGCGGCTGGGCCAAGATGGACACCCGCGAACTGGAGGCGCCGGACAAGGACGCGAAGGGTTCCGGCGGCGACGACATCGACGCCAGGACGCAGCGGAAGATCATGAAGGCCGTACGGGGTGTCCTCACGGACGAGGTCACGTTCCGCAACGGGAGCGGCAGCGACGGCGCCGAGCACGTCGTCGCCAAGGCCAACGTCCGCGACGTGCTCACCGAGCTGTTCGACAGGCTCCGTCCGCTGGAGGGCGACCTGCCGCCGGGTGCCGAACTGCCCACGTCCCGCGACCTCAAGGACGCTCCGGACAAGAAGGTCGCCGTCGACTTCACCATCAAGAACGGTGCCCTCGCACAGCTGAAGGTCGACCTGGCCGTCCTCGCCGAGCACCCGAAGGGCGTCAAGGCGCCTCTGGTCGTGAAGTTCACCGAGGCGGGCGACGTCAGCGCTCCGTCGGACGCCACGGAGTTCCCTGTCGGCGATGCCCCGGGTCTCGACAATCCCCTGACCGGAGCCATGCTGGGCGGCGGCCTGCTCTGACCCCGCCGACGGACACCGCGGACCGCCAGACGCCGGGAGGGCGCCCACAACCGCCTTCCCGCGCGTCCGCCGGGGCCACGCGCCCGTGAGCGCTCGCACCAGGGAGCGTCGTCGCTCACGACGGCACGCGCATGGGTGCTGCCGCTCACGACGGCGGCATGCTCAAGGAGTGTTGGCGTCCACGACGCAGGCCCCGCAAGTGCTGTTGCTCACGACGCAGGCCCCGGGAGAGAAGGTTGCTCACGACGGCAGATCCCAGTAGAGCTGCCGCTCACGACGGCATGCCCCGCCCCTGCCGGGGCAGGTCCAAGCCCGCCGCACCCGAACCGCAGTACTCCCGCACCGCGCTCGTCCGTGCGACGACGCGCCCCCCGTGGACGACGATCCGGCTGTACGCCAGCGACAGCGCGCCCGCGAGGCCGTCACCGCGCACCGCGAGCAGTTCCGCCGGGAAACCGGCCTCCACCCGCACCTCGGGCAGGCCCAGAGCGGCCCGGGCGGCGGAACCGACCGAGTCGTAGGCGTCCTCGGGGCGGAGCCCGTAACGCGAGGCGAGCAGGTACGCCGCCTCCAACGGGTCACCCCGGCCCACGGGGTTGGAGACGTCGCGCAGGGCACCGCTGCCCGCCGCGACCCGTACGCCCGCCGCCCGCAACAGCCGTACCGGAGCCGTCCCCTGGCGGTCGACGCTGCCGCAGCCGCCCTGCGGGAGGCACACGACCGTGATCCCGGCCGCCGCGAGCTGGTCCGCGGCGCGGGTCGCCGCGTCGGCCGGCAGCCGCCCGAGGCCGCCGCAGGGGCCGAGCGTCACTCCGGGCCGCAGACCTCCCGCCATCGCGGCCAGCCGGGCCAGGCGGGCCGGGTCGGCGCCGTCCGTGTGCAGATCGACGGGGCAGCCGTGCTCGGAGGCGATCTCCAGTACGGCCTCCGTGTAGCCCGTCGGGTCCGGGTCGGCGTCCGGGCAGCCGCCCACCACGGAGGCGCCCATCTTCACCGCGTCCCGCAGCATCGCGAGCCCGTCCGCCCCCGCCACCCCGGTCAGCAGCCGCGGCATCGCCACCGTCGACAGCTCGGTGAGACCGCGCAGCGCCCGACGGGCCTGGAGCACCGCCGTCAGCGCGCCCAGCCCTTGGACATCACCGACGTGCACGTGCGCGCGCAACGCCGTCGCCCCGTGCCCGAGTTGGAGCAGCGCCGCCTCGGTGGCCCGGCGCTGGACCTCCTCGCAGTCGTACGAGACCGGCCCGTCCCCGTCGGCCGTGAACGCCGTGTCCGCGTGGGCGTGCGCCTCCGCCGGGGCCGGCAGGAGCAGATAGCCGTCGAGATCGACGCGCGTGCCGTGGGCCGGGCTTCCGCTCGGAGCGAGGCTGCCCGCGGTGCCGACGGCCTCGATGCGTCCGCCGCCCAGCCGCACGTCCACGGTCCGGCCGTCGGTGAGCCGTGCTCTGCACAGCAGCAGGTCGGAGGCGTCGGCGTGTCCCGAGGAGGACGAGGAGTGGGGCGGCTGCGGCTGGCTGTCGGGCATCGCGCTCCTGGGGTCGGTGACGTCTGCGCGGCAGGGACGCAAGATCACGCAGAGTGAGTCGAGCCTAGGGTCGCGACGCGCCCGCATCCGGGAGGAGCGCAATAGTCGTACCGGTGTGGTCGCCAGGTTGACGCGGACGCCGGCGTCCGGGCCGCGGCGAGGCGGTGGGCTGGACGAACCTCGTCGCGGCGCGATGCGCGCGCGGCCCGCGCAGTGCCGAGTTCGCCTCCCGCCGCCATCGCTTCACGTGTCACCAGTGGTCCCCGTCACCTCAGGGGCATCACTGATCACTCGCGTATCGCGAAGACGAGGAGCGAGATCGAAAGACGAAGTCGAGGAGTCACGGAGAGGGGCCGTTCCCGTCCGCCATCCCGTCCGCCGGTACGGCCTGGTGAGACGCGTGATTCGCGTCGGCCGCAGCCCCGACGGGGGACGGGTTCCCGTCCGCGGCGTGGCCCGCTGGGGAGGCGTGGTTCCCGTGCGCCGCAAGGGCCGTAGAGGGGTCGGAAACGGACGAGGGAGCGGGCGCGGGACGACCCGGGGGACGGGTGGGAGACAGCCCGGGGCAGGTGCCGCGAAACGGATTTGGGCGATCGGCGGCCGACCGTGTAATGTCTTCATCGCTCGCCCCAATAGCTCAGTCGGCAGAGCGTCTCCATGGTAAGGAGAAGGTCTACGGTTCGATTCCGTATTGGGGCTCTGGTGTGTGAGGTTCCCGTCGCAAGGCGGGGCCCGATCGCATCTCAGCGGTGTAGCTCAGTCGGTAGAGCAAGCGGCTCATAATCGCTGTGTCACCGGTTCAAGTCCGGTCACCGCTACTGACAGTAGCCGATTGTGGGGTCGGTCCTTCGATCGGCTACTCTTCTATGCGTTAATCGTCCCATCCGTTCGTCAAGGAGCACTCCTGTGGCTGCCACCGACGTCCGCCCGAAGATCACGCTGGCCTGCGTGGAGTGCAAGGAGCGGAACTACATCACCAAGAAGAACCGGCGTAACAACCCGGACCGACTGGAGATGAAGAAGCACTGCCCGCGTTGCAACGCGCACACCGCGCACCGCGAAACGCGATAATTTCAGGCTCGTACACGAGGCCGTCCCCAGCAACGGGGGCGGCCTCGCGTCGTTCGATCGCCGAGTTCCCGTCGTGACCTCGTCGTTCGTGCGCCGAGCGTCCCGTCGTGGAACCCGTCGGTCATTCGCCGGGCGTCCGTGACGGGCCCCGGCGTTCGTCCGCCGGGCGTCGCGCCGCGGGCCTCGGCCGTGCCTTGTTGTCCGGTTGTTCCGGCTGAAAACCAGGAGGTGCCGAGCCCATGGCGCTCGACCAGTCCTTCGTGGGGCGGACCTACCCGCCCACCGACCCCTATGAGGTCGGCCGGGAGAAGATCCGCGAGTTCGCGGAGGCCGTGGGGGACGACAACCCCGCGTACACGGACCCCGACGCCGCCAAGGCTCTCGGGTACCCCGATGTGATCGCCCCGCCGACCTTCGTCTTCGCGATCACCTTCAAGGCCGCCGGGCAGGTCGTCCAGGACCCGCAACTCGGCCTCGACTACACCCGCGTGGTGCACGGCGACCAGAAGTTCGCCTACACCCGGCCGGTGCGCGCGGGGGACCGGCTCACGGTCACCTCGACCATCGAGTCGATCAAGTCCCTCGCGGGCAACGACATCGTGGACATCCGCGGTGAGGTTCACGACGAGGCCGGCGAGCACGTGGTGACGGCTGTCACCAAGCTCGTCGCGCGTGCGGCGGAGGGAAGCTGACATGACGGCGAAGATCGCTTACGCGGACGTCGAGGTCGGCACCGAGCTGCCGGCCCAGGTCTTCCCCGTCACCCGCGCCACGCTGGTGCAGTACGCGGGCGCCTCCGGGGACTTCAACCCGATCCACTGGAACGAGAAGTTCGCGGTCGAGGTCGGCCTTCCCGACGTCATCGCGCACGGCATGTTCACCATGGCCGAGGCCATCCGCGTCGTCACCGACTGGGCCGGCGACCCGGGAGCGGTGGTCGAGTACGGCGTGCGCTTCACCAAGCCCGTCGTCGTCCCGAACGACGACCGGGGCGCCGACATCGAGGTCAGCGCCAAGGTCGCCGCCAAGCTCGACGACAACACGGTCCGTGTGGACCTCGTGGCGATGAGCGCCGGCCAGAAGGTGCTCGGGATGTCACGGGCGGTCGTACGCCTGGCCTGAACGTCGGGAATACGCCTGGCCTGAGCGGCGGAAACACGCCTGGCCTGAACGGCGGGGAGCGTCGGCGGCCGGTTCGCCTTGGGTCGACGGGGTGTCAGCGGGACCCGCGTTGACTCGACGGGGGTGTCCGGGGCCTGCGGTGACGCCACCGGGAGCCTGAGCTGGCGCGAACCCTGGCCGGAGTTCCACAGGGGCCGGCGTGACGGCGTGCGACGAAGTGCGATGTAAGGGGCGTCCTCAATGGAGGGGCGCTCCTTACGCGTATGAGGCCCCCTGCCCGCCCCAACGCGTACCGCACTCCGGGCGTTCCGGTTTCCGCACCTCCGTACGTCCAGCTCCCCCGCTTCTCGGCCGCCCCGTGCACTCGCAGTCGCCACACCCGGGACTAGAAGTGGCCCCCGACCTGCACTCGCAATCGCCGCCGCCCGGCGCTAGAAGTGGCGGCGCCGACCTGCACTCGCAATCGCCGCCCCCGGCACCAGAAGCGGCCGCCCGACCCGCACGCGAAATGGCCCCTGACCCGCACTCGCAGTCGCCGCCCCCGGCACCAGAAGCGGCCGCCCGACCCGCACGCGAAATGGCCCCTGACCCGCACTCGCAGTCGCCGCCCCCGGCACCTGAAGCGGCCGCCCGACCCGCACGCGAAATGGCCCCTGACCCGCACTCGCAATCGCCGCCCCCGGCACCAGAAGCGGCCGCCCGACCCGCACGCGAAATGGCCCCCGACCCGCACTCGCAGTCACCGCCCCCTGCACTAGAAGCGGCCCCCAACCGGCACTAGAAGTGACCCCCGCCCCGCACCTGCGACGGCCCGCCGCCCTGCGAGAAAACCACCCCACCGAACCCCCTTGACCAAGTTAGTGATTGAGTACTAACTTCCTCTCATGGTCAGGATGAGTGCGGAGGAGAGGCGCGAGAGCGTCATCCGTGCGGCGACGAGCGAGTTCGCCCGCGGTGGTTTCTACGGCACGTCCACCGAGGCGATCGCCAAGCGGGTCGGCGTCTCGCAGCCGTATCTCTTCCGGCTCTTCCCCAGCAAGAAGGCGATCTTCCTGGCGGCCGCCGAGCGGTGCGTGGAGGACACGATCCGCACCTTCGAGGAGGCCTCCGAGGGACTCGAAGGCGAAGAGGCCCAGGTGGCCATGGGGAACGCGTACAGCACGGTCATCGCGGAGCAGCCCGAACGGCTGATGATGCAGATGCAGATGTACCTCGCCGTGGCGGCCGCCGAGCAGGCCGGTGAGCGTGAGTTCGGGGAAGCGGTGCGGGCCGGCTGGACGCGGCTGTGGGACACCGTTCACCTGTCGCTCGGGGCCGACGTCGACGGGACGACGACCTTCATGGCGTACGGGATGCTCATCAACTGTCTCGTGGCCATGGGGTTCCCGCCCGAGCACCGGGTCTGGGAAGGGATCTACCCGTCGGCGCGACTCGACGGGCGGCTGGAGAAGTAGGCGGCGAAGGCGGCTCCGGTGCCCTTCGCCCTGCCCGTAAAAGTTAGTCATCAATAACTAACCGCACTGCCGAGCATCCTCTGGGGGAGAGATGTCAGAACAGACCGCACGTCGCGGGGGAACCGCCTGGGCCCTCGTCATCACCAGCGTCGCCGGGTTCATGGCGGCGCTGGACAACCTCGTCGTCACCACCGCACTGCCCTCCATCCGGGAGGACCTCGGGGGAGCGCTGGACGATCTGGAGTGGACGGTGAGCGCGTACACGCTCACCTTTGCCGTGCTGCTGATGTTCGGCGCGGCCCTGGGGGACCGGTTCGGGCGCCGGCGGATGTTCCTGGCGGGCATCACCGTCTTCACCGGCGCGTCCGCCGCCGCGGCCATGGCGCCCGGCATCGACTCGCTGATCGCCGCCCGCGCGGTCCAGGGCGTCGGAGCCGCGATCATGATGCCGCTGACGCTGACCCTGCTGACCGCCGCCGTGCCGGCCGCCAAGCGGGGGACGGCGTACGGGATCTGGGGAGCCGTCAACGGCCTGGCCGTCGCCTCCGGGCCCCTCATCGGCGGCAGCCTCACCGAACACGTGTCCTGGCACTGGATCTTCTGGCTGAACGTCCCGCTGGGCCTCGCCCTGCTGCCGCTCGCCCGGCTGCGGCTCTCCGAGTCCCACGGCAGCGGAGCCCCGCTCGACATCACCGGCACGCTCCTCGCCAGCGGCGGCCTCTTCGGGATCGTCTACGGGCTGGTCCGCGGGCCCGCCGACGGCTGGACCAGCGCGTCCGTTCTGACGGCTCTCGTCACCGGCGCCGTGCTGCTCGGCGGGTTCGTCCGGCACGGCATCCGCGGCAAGGCGCCGATGCTGCCGATGCGGCTCTTCCGCTCGCCGGCCTTCTCCGGGATCAACGCCGCGAGCCTGCTGATGTTCGTCGGGATGTTCGGCTCTATCTTCCTGCTCAGCCAGTACATGCAGGGCGTCCTCGGCTACTCGCCCACCGAGGCCGGGCTGCGGATGCTGCCCTGGACCGGGATGCCGATGCTCGTCGCGCCGATCGCCGGCTACCTCTCGGACCGCGTCGGCGGCCGGCCGGTCGTCGCGGCGGGACTGTTCCTCCAGGCCGCGGGACTCGCGTACCTGGCCGCCGTGGTCACCGCCGACGTCTCCTACCCGGGACAGCTGCCCGGCCTGATCGCCAGCGGCATCGGGATGTCCCTGTACTTCGCCCCGGCGTCCGCCCTGGTCATGTCCAGCGTCCACCCGAAGGAACAGGGCGTCGCCTCCGGCGCCAACAACGCCCTGCGCGAGGTCGGCGGCGCTCTCGGAATCGCGGTGATGTCCTCGATCTTCGCCGCCCAGGGCGGCTACGAGTCCGCCCAGAGCTTCGTGGACGGACTGCGGCCCGCGCTCTGGACCGGCGCCGGCGTGGTGGCCCTCGCGGCCGCGGCGGCCCTGGCCATCCCCTCCGCCCGGCGCACCGCCCGGAACACCGCCCGGACGCCCGGCGCCGACACCGCGGCCGAGCCCACGGAACCCGCCCTGGAAACCGCCGCCCGCTGACCGTCCACCGCACCGGAAGGAGTACACCGTGCCCACTCTTCCCTGGACCGTTCCGCAGCCCCCGCCGCAGCACGGGCAGGTCCACGTCATGGCTTCCCGGTTCGAGACCCGCACCCGCTGGGGAGCGCTCAGGTTCTTCCTGCGGACGCCCGCCGTGTGGCGGCAGGTCGGCAGGGCGCCCGGCGCGTACGGAGCCTCCCTGAAGGCGTGGCCCCTGCGGCGCACCTTCTGGACCCTGTCCGCCTGGGAGTCGCCCGCGGCCCTCAAGCACTTCGCCCGCTCGGGCGCGCACGGCCCGGCCGCCGGCACCCTGCGGCCCCTGATGCGGGACGCGACGTTCCTCACCTGGACGGCGACGGCCGACGAGCTGCCCCCCGACTGGGACGAGGTGCTGCGGCGCTTCGAGCGGACGCCGTAGGGCGCGGGGGAGGCCCGCCGTTCCGCGGGCCTCCCCGACGCCGTACCCGCACCCCCTGGCCCGCCGGACACGCGCCGGGCCCCCACCGATGGGCGGCGGCCCCCGTGCCCTCTCGTACTCTTGAGCCCGTGCAGGAACTCCACGACGCTCCGCTCGCCCCCCTGACCACCTTCCGGCTCGGCGGGCCCGCCACCCGGCTGATCACCGCCACCACCGACGACGAGGTGATCGCCGCCGTCCGCGAGGCCGACGACAGCGGTACGCCCCTGCTGCTCATCGGCGGCGGATCGAACCTGGTCATCGGCGACAAGGGGTTCCCGGGAACGGCCCTGCGCATCGCCACCACCGGGTTCGCGCTCGACGGCACGAAACTGGAACTGGCCGCCGGCGAGGTGTGGACCGACGCGGTCGCCCGCACCGTCGAGGCCGGGCTCGCGGGCGTCGAGTGCCTCGCCGGCATCCCCGGCTCGGCGGGCGCGACCCCCATCCAGAACGTGGGCGCGTACGGCCAGGAAGTGTCGTCGACCATCACGGAGGTCGTCGCCTACGACCGGCGCACCGGCGAGACGGTCACGCTGGCCAACGCCGACTGCGCCTTCTCCTACCGGCACAGCCGCTTCAAGGCGGACCCCGAGCGCTACGTCGTGCTCCGCGTCCGCTTCGAGCTGGAGGACGCCGCCGGACTCTCGGCCCCGGTCAAGTACGCCGAGACCGCCCGCGCCCTCGGCGTCGAACCGGGGGACCGCGTGCCCCTCGGCTCGGCCCGCGAGACGGTCCTGAAGCTGCGGTCCGGCAAGGGCATGGTCCTGGACCCCGAGGACCACGACACCTGGTCGGCCGGGTCGTTCTTCACCAACCCGATCCTCACCCACGAGGAGTTCGCCGCGTTCCACGCGCGTGTGCGCGAGCGGCTGGGCGACGACGTGATGCCGCCCGCCTACCCGGCCGGGGACAGCCACACCAAGACCTCCGCCGCCTGGCTGATCGACAGGTCCGGATTCACCAAGGGCTACGGCACCGGTCCCGCCCGGATCTCGACCAAGCACACCCTGGCCCTCACCAACCGGGGCGCGGCGACCACCGAGGACCTGCTCGCACTGGCCCGCGAGGTCGTCGCCGGAGTCCACGACGCCTTCGGCATCACCCTGGTCAACGAGCCCGTGACGGTGGGCGTCAGCCTCTAGGCCACGCCCCGCCGGAACCGGCCGGGGCACAGGTCACGAGTTCAGCCAGTCGTCCACGCCGGCCAGCAGCTTCGCGCGGACGTCGGGCGGGGCCGCCGACGCCCGGATGGACTGGCGGGCCAGCTCGGCCAGTTCCGCGTCCGTGAAGCCGTGGTGCCGGCGGGCGATCTCGTACTGGGCGGCGAGCCGCGAGCCGAACAGCAGCGGGTCGTCGGCCCCGAGCGCCATCGGGACCCCGGCCTCGAACAGAGTGCGCAGGGGTACGTCCTCGGGCTTCTCGTAGACGCCGAGCGCGACGTTGGACGCCGGGCAGACCTCGCAGGTCACCTGGCGGTCCGCCAGCCGCTTCATCAGCCGGGGGTCGTCGGCGGCCCGCACCCCGTGCCCGATCCGCGTGGCCTCCAGGTCGTCCAGGCAGTCCCGGACGGACGAGGGCCCGGCCAGCTCACCGCCGTGCGGCGCCGACAGCAGGCCGCCCTCCCGCGCGATGGCGAACGCCCGGTCGAAGTCCCGGGCCATGCCCCGCCGTTCGTCGTTGGACAGCCCGAAACCGACGATGCCGCGGTCGGCGTACCGCACCGCCAGGCGGGCCAGCGTGCGGGCGTCCAGCGGGTGCTTCATCCGGTTCGCGGCCACCAGGACCCGCATCCCGAGGCCGGTCTCCCGCGAGGCGGAGTCCACCGCGTCGAGGATGACCTCCATGGCCGGGATGAGCCCGCCCAGGCGCGGCGCGTACGACGTCGGGTCGACCTGGATCTCCAGCCACCCGGAGCCGTCCCTCAGGTCCTCCTCGGCGGCCTCGCGCACCAGCCGCCGGATGTCCTCCGGATCCCTGAGGCACGAGCGGGCAGCGTCGTACAGCCGCTGGAAACGGAACCAGCCGCGCTCGTCGGTCGCCCGCAGCTGGGGCGGCTCCGCGCCGGTCAGCGCGTCCGGCAGCCGGACGCCGTGCTTGTCGGCGAGCTCCAGCAGCGTGCCGGGGCGCATGGACCCCGTGAAGTGCAGGTGCAGATGGGCCTTGGGCAGATCAGACAGATCACGTACACGCTCCATCCCGAAATCCTGCCGTACGGAACCGTCGCGCCGGTAGCGTTTTCCCTGATCGTGGTCTTGCCCGAACGAAGAAGCGGACCGCCTCCCCGGAGGGAGACGGCCCGCACACGCGCGTGGAGCGCGAAAAGGAGAACGACACCCCTGAGGGTGTACGGGAAACGTCAGTCGCGGGCCTCCGCCAGCAGCTTCTGGATCCGCGAGACGCCCTCGACCAGGTCCTCGTCACCGAGGGCGTAGGACAGGCGCAGGTAGCCCGGCGTACCGAAGGCCTCGCCCGGGACGACGGCGACCTCGGCCTCCTCCAGGATGAGCGCGGCCAGCTCGACCGTGTCCTGGGGGCGCTTGCCGCGGATCTCCTTGCCGATCAGGGCCTTCACCGACGGGTACGCGTAGAAGGCGCCCTCGGGCTCCGGGCAGAGCACGCCGTCGATCTCGTTGAGCATCCGCACGATGGTCTTGCGGCGGCGGTCGAAGGCCTCGCGCATCTTCGCGACGGCCTCCAGGTCGCCCGAGACGGCGGCGAGCGCGGCGACCTGGGCGACGTTGGACACGTTCGAGGTCGCGTGCGACTGGAGGTTGGTCGCGGCCTTGACGACGTCCTTCGGGCCGATGATCCACCCCACGCGCCAGCCGGTCATGGCGTACGTCTTGGCGACGCCGTTGACCACGATGCACTTGTCGCGCAGCTCGGGCAGGAGCGCCGGCAGCGAGACGGAGACCGCGTCCCCGTAGACCAGGTGCTCGTAGATCTCGTCGGTGAGCACCCACAGCCCGTGCTCCACCGCCCAGCGGCCGATGGCCTCGGTCTCGGCCTCGGTGTAGACCGCGCCGGTCGGGTTGGAGGGGGAGACGAAGAGGACGACCTTCGTCTTCTCCGTGCGTGCCGCCTCCAGCTGCTCGACGGAGACCCGGTAGCCCGTGGTCTCGTCCGCGACGACCTCGACCGGCACACCGCCCGCGAGCCGGATCGACTCCGGGTAGGTCGTCCAGTACGGCGCCGGGACGATCACCTCGTCGCCCGGGTCGAGGATCGCGGCGAAGGCCTCGTAGATGGCCTGCTTGCCGCCGTTGGTCACCAGGACCTGGGAGACGTCGGGCTCGTAACCCGAGTCGCGCAGCGTCTTGGCGGCGATCGCGGCCTTCAGCTCGGGCAGGCCTCCCGCCGGCGTGTAGCGGTGGTACTTCGGGTTCTTGCACGCCTCGACGGCGGCTTCGACGATGTAGTCCGGGGTCGGGAAGTCGGGCTCACCGGCGCCGAAGCCGATCACCGGACGCCCGGCGGCCTTGAGGGCCTTCGCCTTGGCGTCCACGGCGAGGGTGGCGGACTCGGAGATCGCACCGATCCGGGCGGAGACCCGGCGCTCGGTGGGAGGGGTTGCAGCGCTCATGGGCCCATCGTTCCAGACCGGAAACTCCCCCGGCACGCGGGTTTCACAGACTGAACACCCATGGATCAACCACGGTCGAAGCCCGCACGGCCACTTTCTGTTCGACGCCCGGCCGCCGAGCACGTACACTCTCACCTCGTTGGCCTTCACCGGCCCGCTCTCCCGGTGCACACACCGAGCACCCGGGTGGATGCGGTACGTTGGGGGAACCAAAGGGTCGTAGCTCAATTGGTAGAGCACTGGTCTCCAAAACCAGCGGTTGGGGGTTCAAGTCCCTCCGGCCCTGCTACACACTCCTTCGCCAGGATGTGTGCGCATGTACGTACTGCTTTGCACCGCCGTGCGGCTCAACCGGGCGCGGCGCGGCCACGACCCGGAATCAGGTGAGGACGAGTGACGGACGCCGTGGGCTCCATCGACATGCCTGATGCCCAGGATGAGGCGCCGGAGTCCAAGAAGAAGACCCGCAAGGGCGGGAAGCGTGCCAAGAAGGGCCCGCTGAAGCGCCTTGCCCTCTTCTACCGCCAGATCGTCGCGGAACTCCGCAAGGTCGTCTGGCCGTCTCGCAATCAGCTGACGACGTACACGACCGTGGTGATCGTCTTCGTCATCATCATGATCGGTCTGGTCACCGTGATTGACTATGGACTCGATCACGCCGCCAAGTACGTCTTCGGCTGAGCCAAGAGCGAAGGGCGCCGTCACCGGCGCCCCTTTCGCGTGTTCCACCCCCATGTATCCAGGAAGAAGCAGCCACCGTGTCTGACCCGAACCTGAACGACGCCACCGAGTCGGTCGAGTCCGCTGAGGACGAGCTCGACATCGTTGAGGCGGCGGACGCCGAGGACCCGGACCAGGCCGAGGCTGCCGACGCCGAGGCGGGCGAGCCCGCCGAGGAGGCGTCCCTGCAGGTCGAGGACGAGTCCGACGAGTCCACCGAAGGCGTCGAGAGCGCCGAGGACACCGACGACGAGGTGTCCGCCGAGGACGCCGAGGACGAGGACGAGCCCGTCGCCGAGGACGCCGAGGAAGAGGCGGAGCCGGTCGACCCGGTCACCGCGCTGCGCGAGGAACTGCGCACCCTCCCCGGCGAGTGGTACGTCATCCACACGTACGCCGGCTACGAGAACCGCGTGAAGACCAACCTCGAACAGCGTGCCGTCTCGCTGAACGTCGAGGACTTCATCTTCCAGGCCGAGGTGCCCCAGGAAGAGGTCGCGCAGATCAAGAACGGCGAGCGCAAGACCATTCGCCAGAACAAGCTGCCCGGCTACGTGCTGGTCCGCATGGACCTGACGAACGAGTCCTGGGGCGTCGTCCGCAACACCCCCGGCGTCACCGGCTTCGTGGGCAACGCCTACGACCCGTACCCGCTGACCCTGGACGAGATCGTCAAGATGCTCGCCCCGGAGGCCGAGGAGAAGGCCGCCCGCGAGGCCGCCGAGGCCGAGGGCAAGCCGGCTCCGGCCCGCAAGGTCGAGGTCCAGGTGCTGGACTTCGAGGTCGGCGACTCGGTCACCGTCACCGACGGCCCCTTCGCGACGCTGCAGGCGACGATCAACGAGATCAACGCCGACTCGAAGAAGGTCAAGGGCCTCGTCGAGATCTTCGGCCGCGAGACCCCGGTCGAGCTCTCCTTCGACCAGATCCAGAAGAACTAGCTCTCTGGAACAGATGCCTCCGACCAGGTCAGACAGGCTCTCGCAGCCCGTCTGACCTGCTCGGTTTTTGGCCGCGCACAGATACCCGTTATCGTTGTGCGGTATGCCTCCATCCGGATCATTGGTCCGGTCGGGGCAGCCGTCTGGGGCGACTCGGACGTAGGAAGGCGAAAACGAAAGAGGACCCGGAATGCCTCCCAAGAAGAAGAAGGTCACGGGGCTTATCAAGCTCCAGATCCAGGCCGGTGCCGCCAACCCGGCTCCGCCGGTGGGCCCCGCGCTGGGCCAGCACGGCGTCAACATCATGGAGTTCTGCAAGGCCTACAACGCCGCGACCGAGTCGCAGCGTGGCTGGGTCATCCCGGTGGAGATCACGGTCTACGAGGACCGCTCCTTCACCTTCATCACCAAGACCCCGCCGGCCGCGAAGATGATCCTCAAGGCCGCGGGTGTGGAGAAGGGCTCCGGCGAGCCGCACAAGACCAAGGTCGCCAAGATCACCCAGGCGCAGGTCCGCGAGATCGCCACGACCAAGATGCCCGACCTGAACGCCAACGACCTGGACGCCGCGTCGAAGATCATCGCCGGCACCGCCCGTTCCATGGGCATCACGGTCGAGGGCTGAAGCCCACCTCGTACGCCTTGAACCGTGGAAGGGCCTGCTCGGCCCGTACCACGACTCCTCAGAACACACAGGAGCAGTAGTGAGCAAGCGCAGCAAGTCTCTCCGCGCTGCGGACGCCAAGATCGACCGGGACAAGCTCTACGCCCCGCTCGAGGCCGTCCGTCTCGCCAAGGAGACCTCCACGACCAAGTTCGACGGCACCGTCGAGGTCGCCTTCCGCCTGGGTGTCGACCCGCGCAAGGCCGACCAGATGGTCCGTGGCACCGTGAACCTCCCGCACGGCACCGGTAAGACCGCCCGGGTCCTGGTCTTCGCGACCGGTGACCGTGCCGAGGCCGCGACCGCCGCGGGCGCCGACATCGTCGGCTCCGACGAGCTCATCGACGAGGTGGCGAAGGGCCGTCTGGACTTCGACGCCGTCGTCGCCACCCCGGACCTCATGGGCAAGGTCGGCCGCCTCGGCCGAGTCCTCGGCCCGCGTGGTCTGATGCCGAACCCGAAGACCGGCACCGTGACCCCGGACGTGGCCAAGGCCGTGACCGAGATCAAGGGCGGCAAGATCGAGTTCCGCGTCGACAAGCACTCGAACCTGCACTTCATCATCGGCAAGGCGTCCTTCGACGACGCCCAGCTGGTGGAGAACTACGGCGCCGCGCTGGACGAGATCCTTCGTCTGAAGCCGTCGGCCGCCAAGGGTCGCTACATCAAGAAGGCCGCGATCAGCACCACGATCGGCCCCGGCGTTCCGGTCGACCCGAACCGCACCCGCAACCTCCTCGTCGAGGAGGACCCGGCCGCCGTCTGAGCCCACCGCTCACCGAGGCAGCCGCGTCGCGCACGCGAACCCAGGACGGGCCCCGCACCTTTCGAGGTGCGGGGCCCGTCCCCCTTTTTTTCCCGGCTCCCACGGGATGTGCGAACCCCGCACCCGCGCCGGTGGCCTGCGCTAACGTGCGGATCACAGTCATCGCTCAGGGGTGGGGGACATGATCAGCACCGTGCTGCGGCGTGCCGGCCTGTCGCTGGCGGTGCTCGGCGCCCTGACCGCCTGCGGCCCGGACGGCTCCCCGGAGGGCCGGGACGACCACCGGGGCGCCGCCGTGAGCCCCACGGTCACCGCGGCCCTGAAAGAGGCCCGGAGCAGGACGCACCGGGCGGGATCGGCCCGCGTCGACTGCACCATGGCAACGGGCGACACGGTGGCCACCCGCTCCGAAGGCACCCTCGGCTGGAGCGACGGCCTCTCGGGCACCCTGACCATCACCTACACCGGCGGCAGCTGGGCCCGGACGATGCGGGAACTCGGCAACACCTCCACCCCGGCCCGCTTCGTCTCCCGCGCCTACTACGCCAGGATGAGCGACCGGTTCGCCACCGTCTCGGGCAGCGGCAGGCACTGGATCCGGTACGACTACGACGCCTCCGTGAACTTCACCCCGGCCCAGTCCGTCGAACTGCTCCTCGCGGCGCCCGACGCCCGCGAGGTCGGTACCGAACGGGTCCGCGGCACCCGTACGACGCACTACTCGGGCACCGTGACCGCGGCCGGGCTGCGCGGCCCGCACTCGGGGCTGACCGGCGCCGAGCTGGCCGGCCTGCGGAAGTGGTTCACCCAGGCCGGCGTCACCGAGGAGAAGGTCGACATCTGGGTCGACGCCGAGGGCCTGCTGGTCAAGCGGTCGGAGCGGGGCGAGACCGCGAACGGCACCTCCGTGACGACGGCGTACTACCGGGACTTCGGGACGCCGGTCCGGGTCCCCGAGCGGCCTCCCGCCGACGACACCGTCGACTTCGCGGACCTCACGGACACGAAGACCGACTGACCGGCCGAACCCGGGCTCCACGGCACCCGTCGGGCTCGCGGAACTCGCAAGACCGCGCCGACACCGCTGAGTTACGCTCTCCGCTCTTGCTGTGAGACGGCCATCCGTTCCTTGGGGGGAACCATGCTGACGACTGTGCGCACAACCGTACGACGCGGGACGACCGGAGTGGCGCTCGCCGCCCTCGCCCTCGGCGGGGGAGCTGTCGCGTGTACCAAGGGCGGCGAGGAGTCGCCGTCGATGGCGCCCGCGGCCGCCGTGGCGAAGGCCGCGGAGAACACGGAGGACATCACCTCCCTGCGGTACCGGATGAAGGGCGAGGTCCCCGAGCAGGGCCGGGTGGAGGCCGAGGCCTCGATGAGCATGAAGCCGATGGCCATGAGCATGAAGATGTCGGCGAAGGACGCGGGGCCCGACAGCGGAGAGGTGGAGCTCCGCTTCGTCGACGGCGCGCTCTACGTGAACGGTGGCGCCGAGGCCGCCGAGGAGATGGACGGCAAGCACTGGATGAAGTTCGGCGTCTCGGAGAAGGACGGCGGCGCCTCCGGTGCCGGCGGCCTCGGCATGCAGGACCAGGTCGAGAAGAACCCGGCCCAGGAGTCAACGTTCCTGACCGGCTCCAACGACGTGAAGAAGGTCGGCACCGAGAAGGTGGACGGCGTCGAGACCACCCACTACAAGGGCACGGTCACGCTCGACGAGTTCCGCGACGGGCTCAAGGACGAGGACAAGGCCACGCGCAAGACGCGCGAGAAGAGCCTCAAGCAGTACGAGGACATGGGCGTCGACAAGCTCACCATGGACATGTGGATCGACGAGGACGAGCACACCAAGCAGTTCCGGATGCGCGGTGACGCGGACAAGGGCCCGCTCGACATGACCATCACCTTCCTCGACCTCAACAAGCCCGTGACGGTGCGCGCCCCGGCCGCCGGCGACACCTTCGACCTGGCCGAGACCCTGCGCGACGCCCAGGAGGGCTGAGCCCGCTCCGGCGGCCGCCGGGCAGCCGGACCAGGTGCTCCCCGCCCCGCCGGGCGGGGGCGCCGGAGTCCGGACGGTGGCCTTCCGGGCGGATTTGCTCGACGGCGATGCGGTCGCGTACTCTCCTACAGAAGCCAAAGACCGCTGGTCGTTGCCGTGCGCTCGTCAGAGAGTGCGGCGGCCGAAGGATCCGCTGAAACTGCGGACGACCCGCGTAGGTGACTGTGGATGTGTTCCCGTTCGTTCGCTCGCGAGCAAAACGGTTGAGCCACGCCCCTGCGCCTGCGCCGGGGCGTTTTGTTTTGTCGGCCTCTTCTGAGCGGTCCTCATCACCCGGAAGGAGGCCACGCTTATGGCAAGGCCCGACAAGGCTGCCGCGGTAGCCGAGCTCGCGGACCAGTTCCGCAGCTCGAACGCCGCCGTGCTGACCGAGTACCGGGGTCTCACCGTGGCGCAGCTCAAGACGCTGCGCCGTTCGCTCGGTGAAGACGCCCAGTACGCCGTGGTGAAGAACACGCTGACCAAGATCGCGGCCAACGAGGCCGGGATCAACCAGCTCGACGACCTGTTCAACGGTCCGACGGCGGTTGCCTTCATCACCGGTGACCCGGTGACGTCGGCGAAGGGTCTTCGTGACTTCGCCAAGGACAACCCCAACCTCGTCATCAAGGGCGGTGTCCTTGACGGCAAGGCGCTGTCCGCCGACGAGATCAAGAAGCTTGCGGACCTCGAGTCCCGCGAGGTTCTGCTCGCCAAGCTGGCGGGCGCCATGAAGGGCAAGCAGTCCCAGACTGCCGCGCTCTTCCAGGCGCTTCCCTCGAAGTTCGTCCGCACCGCGGAGGCGCTTCGTGCCAAGCAGGCCGAGCAGGGCGGTGCCGAGTAATTCGGCTCGCGCATTGACCGCCGCCTGAGGCGACGGTCGCAGCGGGCCGAACGTACGCCCGCCTCACCAGTACATCCGGCACCTGCCGAATTAGTGGAAGGACGCCATCATGGCGAAGCTGTCCCAGGAAGAGCTGCTCGAGCAGTTCGAGAACCTCACCCTCATCGAGCTCGCCGAGTTCGTGAAGGCCTTCGAGGAGAAGTTCGACGTCACCGCCGCCGCCCCGGTCGCCGTTGCCGGTGGTCCGGTTGCCGGCGCCCCGGCCGAGGCCGCTGAGGAGCAGGACGAGTTCGACGTCATCCTCACGGGTGCCGGCGACAAGAAGATCCAGGTCATCAAGGTCGTGCGTGAGCTGACCTCCCTGGGTCTGAAGGAGGCCAAGGACCTCGTGGACGGCGCTCCGAAGCCGGTCCTCGAGAAGGTCGCCAAGGAAGCCGCCGAGAAGGCCGCCGAGTCCCTCAAGGGCGCCGGCGCCTCCGTCGAGGTCAAGTAACACCACGAGTCCCGCAAGGGGCTCACGCGCGCCGACACAGCCGCTCGCAGAGCGCTGTAACGCTGACGCACCGAGGAGCGATCACCCACTTGGGTGGTCGCTCTTCGGCGTTCAGGGGGTGCCAGAGCGGCTGCCTTGCGCCGCCGGTCGCGACGAGTATGGTGATCTTCGTCGTGCCTCCGACGGAGCCTGGGACAGCGGCGAGTGACGTTGGCAGCATCTTGTTCGGGCATGGGGGGCCTTGACGAACTGCACGGAGCGCGCAATTCTCAGGACGCGTCGTCACAACGATCCGGATCCGAGGCATGGATCGGCGGCGAAGAGGGCAGTATCGATGTGCATCGAGGGCATGGCTTGCAGCAGGGGTTGAGAGCAACGAGGGTCTTCAAAAACCCGCACTGGACATCAGTGGGCCTAGTGGCTACACTGACCCTTTGCGCTGCCTGTTAGCTGCCTCCTGCCCGTCACCAGGGGCATACCCTCGCTTGAGCACCGACGATCGAACCATCTCTGACCTGGCCGTCTCGGCCGAATCAGGAAAGGTCCGGGTCTGTGCCCCAGCTGGGGACCGGTACGCGCGTAGTGAGTCCGAGCCCTCGGAAGGACCCCCTCTTGGCCGCCTCGCGCACTGCCTCGACCGCGAATACGAACAACGGCGCCAGCACCGCCCCGCTGCGCATCTCCTTTGCAAAGATCAAGGAGCCCCTCGAGGTTCCGAACCTTCTTGCGCTGCAAACCGAGAGCTTCGACTGGCTGCTCGGCAACGACGCGTGGAAGGCTCGTGTCGAGGCGGCTCTGGACAACGGACAGGACGTCCCCACCAAGTCCGGTCTGGAGGAGATCTTCGAGGAGATCTCCCCGATCGAGGACTTCTCCGGGTCGATGTCGCTGACCTTCCGCGACCACCGCTTCGAGCCTCCCAAGAACTCCATCGACGAGTGCAAGGAGCGCGACTTCACGTACGCGGCCCCGCTCTTCGTCACCGCTGAGTTCACCAACAACGAGACCGGCGAGATCAAGTCCCAGACGGTCTTCATGGGCGACTTCCCGCTCATGACCAACAAGGGCACCTTCGTCATCAACGGCACCGAGCGTGTCGTGGTGTCGCAGCTGGTCCGTTCGCCGGGTGTCTACTTCGACTCCTCCATCGACAAGACGTCCGACAAGGACATCTTCTCGGCCAAGGTGATCCCCTCCCGGGGTGCCTGGCTGGAGATGGAGATCGACAAGCGCGACATGGTCGGTGTCCGCATCGACCGCAAGCGCAAGCAGTCCGTCACCGTTCTCCTGAAGGCTCTCGGCTGGACGACCGAGCAGATCCTCGAGGAGTTCGGCGAGTACGAGTCCATGCGCGCCACCCTGGAGAAGGACCACACCCAGGGCCAGGACGACGCGCTGCTCGACATCTACCGCAAGCTGCGTCCGGGCGAGCCGCCGACCCGTGAGGCGGCGCAGACCCTGCTCGAGAACCTCTACTTCAACCCCAAGCGCTACGACCTCGCCAAGGTCGGCCGCTACAAGGTGAACAAGAAGCTCGGCGGCGAAGCCCCGCTCGACGCCGGCGTCCTGACCGTCGAGGACATCATCTCGACGATCAAGTACCTGGTGAAGCTGCACGCCGGTGAGACCGAGACCGTGGGCGACAACGGCACGTCGATCGTCGTCGAGACCGACGACATCGACCACTTCGGCAACCGTCGTCTGCGCAACGTCGGCGAGCTCATCCAGAACCAGGTCCGCACGGGTCTGGCTCGTATGGAGCGCGTCGTCCGCGAGCGGATGACGACCCAGGACGTCGAGGCGATCACGCCGCAGACCCTGATCAACATCCGGCCGGTCGTCGCCTCCATCAAGGAGTTCTTCGGCACCAGCCAGCTCTCGCAGTTCATGGACCAGAACAACCCGCTGTCGGGTCTGACGCACAAGCGTCGTCTCTCGGCGCTGGGTCCCGGTGGTCTGTCGCGTGAGCGGGCCGGCTTCGAGGTCCGTGACGTGCACCCCTCGCACTACGGCCGCATGTGCCCGATCGAGACCCCCGAAGGCCCGAACATCGGCCTGATCGGCTCGCTCGCCTCCTACGGCCGGGTCAACGCGTTCGGTTTCGTCGAGACGCCCTACCGCCGGGTCACCGACGGTGTCGTCACCGACGAGGTCGACTACCTGACTGCCGACGAGGAGGACCGCTTCGTCATCGCCCAGGCCAACGCGCCGCTGGGTGAGGACTTCCGGTTCGAGGAGTCGCGCGTCCTGGTCCGCCGTCGTGGCGGAGAGGTCGACTACGTCCCCGGTGACGACGTCGACTACATGGACGTCTCGCCGCGCCAGATGGTGTCGGTCGCGACCGCCATGATCCCGTTCCTCGAGCACGACGACGCCAACCGTGCCCTCATGGGCGCGAACATGATGCGCCAGGCCGTGCCCCTCATCAAGTCCGAGGCGCCGCTGGTCGGCACCGGCATGGAGTACCGCTGCGCGGTCGACGCCGGTGACGTCCTGAAGTCGGAGAAGGACGGTGTGGTCCAGGAGGTCTCCGCGGACTACATCACCACCGCCAACGACGACGGCACGTACACCACGTACCGCCTCGCCAAGTTCTCGCGCTCGAACCAGGGCACCTCGGTCAACCAGAAGGTTGTCGTGGACGAGGGCGCCCGGGTCATCGCCGGCCAGGTCCTGGCCGACGGCCCGGCGACCGAGAACGGCGAGATGGCGCTCGGCAAGAACCTGCTCGTGGCGTTCATGCCGTGGGAGGGTCACAACTACGAGGACGCGATCATCCTGTCGCAGCGCCTCGTGCAGGACGACGTCCTCTCCTCGATCCACATCGAGGAGCACGAGGTCGACGCCCGTGACACCAAGCTCGGCCCCGAGGAGATCACCCGGGACATCCCGAACGTCTCCGAGGAGGTCCTCGCCGACCTCGACGAGCGCGGCATCATCCGGATCGGTGCCGAGGTCGTCGCCGGCGACATCCTCGTCGGCAAGGTCACGCCCAAGGGCGAGACCGAGCTGACCCCCGAGGAGCGCCTGCTCCGCGCGATCTTCGGTGAGAAGGCGCGCGAGGTGCGCGACACCTCGCTGAAGGTGCCGCACGGCGAGATCGGCAAGGTCATCGGCGTCCGCGTCTTCGACCGCGAGGAGGGCGACGAGCTTCCCCCCGGTGTGAACCAGCTGGTGCGCGTGTACGTGGCGCAGAAGCGCAAGATCACCGACGGTGACAAGCTCGCCGGCCGTCACGGCAACAAGGGCGTCATCTCCAAGATCCTGCCGATCGAGGACATGCCGTTCCTGGAGGACGGCACCCCGGTCGACATCATCCTCAACCCGCTGGGTGTCCCGTCCCGAATGAACCCGGGACAGGTCCTGGAGATCCACCTCGGCTGGCTCGCCAGCCGCGGCTGGGACGTCTCCGGGCTCGGCGAGGAGTGGGCGCAGCGCCTGCAGGCCATCGGTGCCGACCAGGTCGACCCGGGCACGAACGTCGCGACCCCCGTCTTCGACGGTGCGCGCGAGGACGAGCTCGCGGGTCTGCTGCAGCACACCATCCCGAACCGCGACGGCGAGCGCATGGTGCTCCCGTCCGGCAAGGCGAGGCTGTTCGACGGCCGCTCCGGCGAGCCGTTCCCGGAGCCGATCTCGGTCGGCTACATGTACATCCTCAAGCTCCACCACCTGGTCGACGACAAGCTGCACGCCCGGTCGACCGGTCCGTACTCGATGATCACCCAGCAGCCGCTGGGTGGTAAGGCCCAGTTCGGTGGCCAGCGCTTCGGTGAGATGGAGGTGTGGGCGCTGGAGGCATACGGCGCCGCGTACGCCCTCCAGGAGCTGCTGACCATCAAGTCCGACGACGTGACCGGCCGCGTGAAGGTCTACGAGGCCATCGTCAAGGGCGAGAACATCCCCGAGCCCGGCATCCCCGAGTCCTTCAAGGTGCTCATCAAGGAGATGCAGTCCCTGTGCCTCAACGTGGAGGTGCTGTCCTCGGACGGCATGTCCATCGAGATGCGCGACACCGACGAGGACGTCTTCCGCGCTGCGGAAGAGCTCGGCATCGACCTGTCCCGGCGCGAGCCGAGCAGCGTCGAAGAGGTCTGACGGGAGTCCGGCCCGGGGCTCAGCGATGAGCCCCGGCCGGCCCCAGGACCCCCGTTTCAGACCCCTAAGACTTACAACCCTGAGAGGGATTGACGCATAGTGCTCGACGTCAACTTCTTCGATGAGCTCCGGATCGGTCTGGCAACCGCTGACGACATCCGTCAGTGGAGCCACGGCGAGGTCAAGAAGCCCGAGACCATCAACTACCGCACCCTCAAGCCCGAGAAGGACGGACTCTTCTGCGAGAAGATCTTCGGTCCGACCCGGGACTGGGAGTGCTACTGCGGCAAGTACAAGCGTGTCCGCTTCAAGGGCATCATCTGCGAGCGCTGCGGCGTCGAGGTCACTCGCGCCAAGGTGCGTCGTGAGCGGATGGGCCACATCGAACTGGCCGCTCCCGTCACCCACATCTGGTACTTCAAGGGCGTCCCGTCGCGCCTGGGCTACCTGCTCGACCTGGCCCCGAAGGACCTCGAGAAGGTCATCTACTTCGCCGCGTACATGATCACGTACGTGGACGAGGAGCGCCGCACGCGTGACCTGCCCTCGCTGGAGGCGCACGTCTCCGTCGAGCGTCAGCAGGTCGAGAACCGTCGCGACGCCGACCTCGAGGCCCGCGCCAAGAAGCTCGAGACCGACCTGGCCGAGCTGGAGGCCGAGGGTGCGAAGGCCGACGTGCGCCGCAAGGTGCGCGAGGGTGCCGAGCGCGAGATGAAGCAGCTGCGCGACCGTGCGCAGCGCGAGATCGACCGCCTCGACGAGGTCTGGACCCGGTTCAAGAACCTCAAGGTCCAGGACCTGGAGGGCGACGAGCTCCTCTACCGCGAGCTGCGTGACCGCTTCGGCACGTACTTCGACGGTTCGATGGGTGCCGCGGCGCTGCAGAAGCGCCTGGAGTCCTTCGACCTGGACGAGGAGGCCGAGCGCCTCCGCGAGATCATCCGCACCGGCAAGGGCCAGAAGAAGACCCGCGCGCTCAAGCGCCTCAAGGTCGTCTCCGCGTTCCTGCAGACCAGCAACAGCCCCAAGGGCATGGTGCTCGACTGCGTGCCGGTCATCCCGCCGGACCTGCGTCCGATGGTGCAGCTGGACGGTGGCCGCTTCGCGACCTCCGACCTGAACGACCTGTACCGCCGTGTGATCAACCGCAACAACCGCCTGAAGCGGCTTCTCGACCTCGGCGCGCCCGAGATCATCGTGAACAACGAGAAGCGCATGCTCCAGGAGGCCGTGGACGCGCTGTTCGACAACGGCCGTCGTGGCCGTCCGGTCACCGGTCCGGGCAACCGCCCGCTGAAGTCCCTCAGCGACATGCTGAAGGGCAAGCAGGGTCGTTTCCGTCAGAACCTGCTCGGCAAGCGTGTGGACTACTCCGCGCGTTCCGTCATCGTCGTCGGTCCGCAGCTGAAGCTGCACCAGTGCGGTCTGCCCAAGGCCATGGCGCTGGAGCTCTTCAAGCCGTTCGTGATGAAGCGCCTGGTGGACCTGAACCACGCGCAGAACATCAAGAGCGCCAAGCGGATGGTCGAGCGCGGCCGCACGGTCGTGTACGACGTCCTGGAAGAGGTCATCGCCGAGCACCCGGTTCTGCTGAACCGTGCGCCGACGCTGCACCGCCTCGGCATCCAGGCCTTCGAGCCGCAGCTGGTCGAGGGCAAGGCCATCCAGATCCACCCGCTCGTCTGCACCGCGTTCAACGCGGACTTCGACGGTGACCAGATGGCCGTGCACCTGCCGCTCTCCGCGGAGGCGCAGGCCGAGGCCCGCATCCTGATGCTGTCCTCGAACAACATCCTCAAGCCGGCCGACGGCCGCCCGGTCACGATGCCGACCCAGGACATGGTCCTCGGTCTGTTCTTCCTGACCACCGACGGCGCCCTGCGCGACGTCAAGGGCGAGGAGCGCTCCTTCGCGTCCGTCGCCGAGGCGATCATGGCGTTCGACGCCGGCGAGCTCTCGCTGCAGTCCCGCGTGGACATCCGCTTCCCGGTGGGCACCATCCCGCCGCGCGGCTGGACCCCGCCGGAGCGCGAGGAGGGCGAGCCGGAGTGGCAGCAGGGTGACACCTTCCGCCTCCGTACGACGCTGGGCCGTGCGCTCTTCAACGAGCTGCTGCCCGAGGACTACCCGTTCGTCGACTACGAGGTCGGCAAGAAGCAGCTCTCCGAGATCGTCAACGACCTCGCCGAGCGCTACCCCAAGGTCATCGTGGCGGCGACGCTCGACAACCTGAAGGCGGCCGGCTTCTTCTGGGCGACCCGCTCCGGCGTGACCGTGGCCATCTCCGACATCGTCGTTCCCGAGGCGAAGAAGGAGATCGTCAAGGGCTACGAGGCGCAGGACGAGAAGGTCCAGAAGCAGTACGAGCGCGGTCTGATCACCAAGGACGAGCGCACGCAGGAGCTCATCGCGATCTGGACCAAGGCGACCAACGAGGTCGCCGAGGCGATGAACGCGAACTTCCCGAAGACGAACCCCATCTTCATGATGGTCGACTCGGGTGCCCGCGGAAACATGATGCAGATGCGTCAGATCGCCGGTATGCGTGGTCTGGTGTCGAACGCCAAGAACGAGACGATCCCGCGTCCCATCAAGGCGTCGTTCCGTGAGGGCCTGTCCGTGCTGGAGTACTTCATCTCCACGCACGGTGCCCGTAAGGGTCTGGCCGACACGGCTCTGCGTACCGCCGACTCGGGTTACCTCACCCGTCGTCTGGTCGACGTCTCCCAGGACGTCATCATCCGCGAGGAGGACTGCGGCACCGACCGCGGTCTGCGCCTGGCGATCGCCGAGCGCGGCGCCGACGGCGTCCTGCGCAAGGCGGACAACGTCGAGACCAGCGTGTACGCACGTGCGCTGGCCGAGGACATCGTCGTCGACGGTGTGGTGCTGGCCCCGGCCAACACCGACCTGGGCGACGTCCTCATCGACGAGCTGGTCAGGCACGGCATCGAGGAGGTCAAGACCCGTTCGGTCCTGACCTGCGAGTCCGCCGTCGGTACCTGCGCCATGTGCTACGGCCGCTCGCTGGCCACCGGCAAGCTGGTCGACATCGGTGAGGCGGTCGGCATCATCGCCGCCCAGTCCATCGGTGAGCCCGGTACCCAGCTGACGATGCGTACCTTCCACACCGGTGGTGTGGCCGGTGACGACATCACCCAGGGTCTGCCCCGTGTCGTCGAGCTCTTCGAGGCTCGTACGCCGAAGGGTGTCGCCCCGATCTCCGAGGCGGACGGCCGTGTCCGCATCGAGGAGACGGAGAAGACCAAGAAGATCGTCATCACTCCCGACGACGGCAGCGACGAGACGGCGTTCCCGATCTCCAAGCGTGCCCGTCTGCTGGTGAGCGAGGGCGACCACGTCGGGGTGGGCCAGAAGCTCACCGTGGGTGCCACCAACCCGCACGACGTGCTGCGGATCCTCGGTCAGCGCGCGGTCCAGGTCCACCTGGTCGGCGAGGTCCAGAAGGTCTACAACTCGCAGGGTGTGTCGATCCACGACAAGCACATCGAGATCATCATCCGGCAGATGCTCCGCCGGGTGACGATCATCGAGTCCGGCGACGCGGAGCTGCTGCCGGGCGAGCTGGTCGAGCGCGGCAAGTTCGAGACCGAGAACCGTCGTGTGGTGCAGGAAGGCGGCCACCCGGCCTCCGGCCGTCCGCAGCTGATGGGTATCACCAAGGCCTCGCTCGCCACCGAGTCGTGGCTGTCGGCGGCGTCCTTCCAGGAGACGACCAGGGTTCTGACGGACGCGGCGATCAACGCCAAGTCCGACTCCCTGATCGGCCTCAAGGAGAACGTCATCATCGGTAAGCTCATCCCGGCCGGTACGGGTCTGTCCCGCTACCGCAACATCCGGGTCGAGCCGACCGAGGAGGCCAAGGCCGCGATGTACTCGGCCGTCGGCTACGACGACATCGACTACTCGCCGTTCGGCACGGGCTCCGGCCAGGCCGTTCCGCTGGAGGACTACGACTACGGTCCGTACAACCAGTAAGGCGCGGGTCACGGCGGGCGGCCATCCCTTCGGGGGTGGCCGCCCGTCGGCGTGTACGGGGGAGTGCCGCGGCGCCGGCGCGGGACCCACCGTTCTCCGGCGCCCGCGTGGTGGCCTCTCAGGGCGGCGCGAGGGCTCGGGGCACCCCGGCTCCGCATGGGGGCGCGGGGGCGTCTGGAGGGCCGCTGGGGCCGCTCAGGGCCCTGCCGGGAGCCGCCGGCCGGGGTGTTGCGGCGGTGTGGCGATCGTGTGGCGGACCCGGCGTGTCCTGCGCGAGAGCATTTGTTTTGACCGGAGTGGATGCGATAGGTACGCTCAGACCTTGTGCCTGGGGTGTGCCCTGGCTCCCGTGCGTGCCTTCGAACCGCAGGGGAAGCCGTCAGCGGCCACCGTAATCTGCGCCCTTTTCGCCTCGCGGCGGGAATCTGCAGTATTCGACACACCCGACCGCGTGGGTCGGTGGCGTTCCAGGTTAGCTTCACCATTCGGCACACAGAAACCGGAGAAGTAGTGCCTACGATCCAGCAGCTGGTCCGGAAGGGCCGGCAGGACAAGGTCGAGAAGAACAAGACGCCCGCACTCGAGGGTTCGCCCCAGCGTCGCGGCGTCTGCACGCGTGTGTTCACGACCACCCCGAAGAAGCCGAACTCGGCCCTGCGTAAGGTCGCGCGTGTGCGTCTGACCAGCGGGATCGAGGTCACCGCTTACATTCCGGGTGAGGGACACAACCTGCAGGAGCACTCCATCGTGCTCGTGCGCGGCGGCCGTGTGAAGGACCTGCCGGGTGTTCGCTACAAGATCATCCGCGGCTCGCTCGACACCCAGGGTGTCAAGAACCGCAAGCAGGCCCGCAGCCGCTACGGCGCCAAGAAGGAGAAGTAAGAATGCCTCGTAAGGGCCCCGCCCCGAAGCGCCCGGTCATCATCGACCCGGTCTACGGTTCTCCTCTTGTCACCTCCCTGATCAACAAGGTGCTGCTGAACGGCAAGCGCTCCACCGCCGAGCGCATCGTGTACGGCGCCATGGAGGGCTTGCGCGAGAAGACCGGCAACGACCCGGTCATCACGCTGAAGCGCGCGCTTGAGAACATCAAGCCGACCCTCGAGGTCAAGTCCCGCCGTGTCGGTGGTGCGACGTACCAGGTCCCGATCGAGGTCAAGCCCGGTCGTGCCAACACGCTCGCGCTGCGCTGGCTGGTCGGTTACTCCCGCGCCCGTCGCGAGAAGACCATGACCGAGCGTCTGCTCAACGAGCTTCTCGACGCCTCCAACGGCCTTGGTGCCGCTGTGAAGAAGCGTGAGGACACCCACAAGATGGCCGAGTCCAACAAGGCCTTCGCGCACTACCGCTGGTAGTCGCTACCCACATCGAGACCGAGAGAAGACTGAAGCCTTATGGCTACCACTTCACTTGACCTGGCCAGGGTCCGCAACATCGGGATCATGGCCCACATCGACGCGGGCAAGACGACCACCACCGAGCGGATCCTCTTCTACACCGGCGTCAGCTACAAGATCGGTGAGGTCCACGACGGCGCCGCCACGATGGACTGGATGGAGCAGGAGCAGGAGCGTGGCATCACGATCACCTCTGCTGCCACCACCTGTCACTGGCCGCTCGAGGACAACGACTACACGATCAACATCATCGACACCCCGGGGCACGTCGACTTCACGGTCGAGGTGGAGCGTTCGCTCCGCGTCCTCGACGGTGCCGTCACGGTGTTCGACGGTGTCGCCGGTGTCGAGCCGCAGTCCGAGACGGTGTGGCGTCAGGCCGACCGTTACGGCGTGCCGCGCATCTGCTTCGTCAACAAGCTCGACCGGACCGGCGCGGAGTTCCACCGCTGCGTCGACATGATCAAGGACCGGCTCGGTGCCGTTCCGATCATCATGCAGCTGCCGATCGGTGCCGAGATGGACTTCAAGGGCGTTGTGGACCTGGTCCGCATGAAGGCGCTCGTGTGGTCCGCCGAGGCGGCGAAGGGCGAGATGTACGACGTCGTCGACATCCCGGCCACGCACACCGAGGCTGCCGAGGAGTACCGCGGCAAGCTGGTCGAGACCGTCGCGGAGCACGACGACGAGATCATGGAGCTGTTCCTGGAGGGCCAGGAGCCCACCGAGGAGCAGCTGTACGCCGCGATTCGTCGGGTCACCATCGCGTCCGGCAAGTCCAGCGACGTCACGGTCACCCCGGTGTTCTGCGGTACCGCGTTCAAGAACAAGGGCGTCCAGCCCCTGCTCGACGCGGTCGTGCGCTACCTGCCGACTCCGATCGACGTCGAGGCCATCGAGGGCCACGACGTGAAGGACCCGGAGCTCGTCGTCAAGCGCAAGCCGTCGGACGAGGAGCCCCTCTCCGCGCTCGCGTTCAAGATCATGAGCGACCCGCACCTGGGCAAGCTCACCTTCGTCCGGGTGTACTCGGGCCGCCTGGAGTCCGGCACCGCGGTGCTGAACTCCGTCAAGGGCAAGAAGGAGCGCATCGGCAAGATCTACCGTATGCACGCGAACAAGCGTGAGGAGATCGAGTCGGTGGGCGCCGGCGACATCGTCGCCGTGATGGGCCTCAAGCAGACCACCACCGGTGAGACGCTGAGCGACGACAAGAACCCGGTCATCCTGGAGTCCATGGACTTCCCGGCGCCGGTCATCCAGGTCGCCATCGAGCCCAAGTCCAAGGGTGACCAGGAGAAGCTGGGTGTCGCCATCCAGCGTCTCGCGGAGGAGGACCCCTCCTTCCAGGTCCACTCGGACGAGGAGACCGGCCAGACCATCATCGGTGGTATGGGCGAGCTGCACCTCGAGGTGCTGGTCGACCGTATGCGCCGTGAGTTCAAGGTCGAGGCCAACGTCGGTAAGCCGCAGGTCGCGTACCGTGAGACGATCCGCAAGGCCGTCGAGCGCGTGGACTACACCCACAAGAAGCAGACCGGTGGTACCGGTCAGTTCGCCAAGGTGCAGATCGCGATCGAGCCCATCGAGGGCGGCGACGCCTCGTACGAGTTCGTGAACAAGGTGACCGGTGGCCGTATCCCGAAGGAGTACATCCCTTCGGTCGACGCCGGTGCGCAGGAGGCCATGCAGTTCGGCATCCTCGCCGGGTACGAGATGACGGGCGTCCGCGTCACGCTTCTCGACGGTGCCTACCACGAGGTCGACTCCTCCGAGCTCGCCTTCAAGATCGCCGGTTCGCAGGCGTTCAAGGAGGCCGCGCGCAAGGCCAGCCCCGTGCTGCTCGAGCCGATGATGGCCGTCGAGGTCACCACGCCCGAGGACTACATGGGCGAGGTCATCGGCGACATCAACTCCCGCCGTGGTCAGATTCAGGCCATGGAGGAGCGGATGGGCGCTCGGATCGTGAAGGGCCTCGTGCCCCTCTCGGAGATGTTCGGCTACGTCGGCGACCTCCGCAGCAAGACCTCGGGTCGCGCAAGCTACTCGATGCAGTTCGACTCCTACGCCGAGGTTCCCCGGAACGTCGCCGAGGAGATCATCGCGAAGGCCAAGGGCGAGTAACACACCCCGTTTACACGCTTTAGGCTTGACACCGACCGCCGGGGATCACCCCGGTAAGGGAGAACCCCGGCGGGCGGCATCCCAGCAAAGATCACCTGGCGCCGATGAGTAAGGCGTACCAGAACCACTCCACAGGAGGACCCAGTGGCGAAGGCGAAGTTCGAGCGGACTAAGCCGCACGTCAACATCGGCACCATCGGTCACATTGACCACGGTAAGACGACCCTCACGGCCGCCATTACCAAGGTGCTGCACGACGCGTACCCGGACCTGAACGAGGCCTCGGCCTTCGACCAGATCGACAAGGCTCCTGAGGAGCGCCAGCGCGGTATCACCATCTCGATCGCGCACGTCGAGTACCAGACCGAGACGCGTCACTACGCCCACGTCGACTGCCCCGGTCACGCGGACTACATCAAGAACATGATCACGGGTGCGGCGCAGATGGACGGCGCCATCCTCGTGGTCGCCGCCACCGACGGCCCGATGCCGCAGACCAAGGAGCACGTGCTCCTGGCCCGCCAGGTCGGTGTTCCCTACATCGTCGTCGCCCTGAACAAGGCCGACATGGTGGACGACGAGGAGATCCTGGAGCTCGTCGAGCTCGAGGTTCGTGAGCTCCTCTCCGAGTACGAGTTCCCGGGCGACGACCTGCCGGTCGTCAAGGTCTCGGCGCTCAAGGCCCTCGAGGGCGACAAGGAGTGGGGCCAGTCCGTCCTCGACCTGATGAAGGCCGTCGACGAGAACATCCCGCAGCCCGAGCGTGACGTCGACAAGCCGTTCCTCATGCCGATCGAGGACGTCTTCACGATCACCGGTCGCGGTACGGTCGTCACCGGCCGTATCGAGCGTGGTGTCCTGAAGGTCAACGAGACCGTTGACATCGTGGGCATCAAGCAGGAGAAGACCACCACCACGGTCACCGGCATCGAGATGTTCCGCAAGCTGCTCGACGAGGGCCAGGCCGGTGAGAACGTCGGTCTGCTCCTCCGTGGCATCAAGCGCGAGGACGTCGAGCGCGGCCAGGTCATCATCAAGCCCGGTTCGGTCACGCCGCACACCGAGTTCGAGGCCCAGGCCTACATCCTGTCCAAGGACGAGGGTGGCCGCCACACGCCGTTCTTCAACAACTACCGTCCGCAGTTCTACTTCCGTACGACTGACGTGACCGGTGTTGTGACCCTCCCCGAGGGCACGGAGATGGTCATGCCGGGCGACAACACTGAGATGAAGGTCGAGCTCATCCAGCCCGTCGCCATGGAGGAGGGCCTCAAGTTCGCCATCCGTGAGGGTGGCCGGACCGTCGGCGCCGGCCAGGTCACCAAGATCAACAAGTAAGCAACGCTTGCCTGTTGGGCTTGAACGCCTGGTAGCTCTTCCCTGAGCTCCTTGAAGGGGCCCGCACGACTTCGGTCGGGCGGGCCTCTTTGCGTTGGGGGGCGGGCTCGGCGGGGGAGGGGGCTGGTTCGCTACGGCGGGCGGCGGGGGCTCATCCCGAGTGCCGTATCTGAGTACCGGCACTCATGTGCTGTCTGTGGCTGGGGTGTTGGGTGGGGAGTGGCCGGGTTCGGGTGCCATCTGTGACTGGGCGCGCGGGGAGTGTCACTGACCGTGGCTAGGGTTGCCGGTGAGTGTGGGTCGGGCGTGTGGGCGGTACGGGGGAGAGGTACGGCGTGTTGGCGAGTGAGGGCGGAACGGGGGCCGCGGCTTCGCCGTGGTACGCCGACGTGTTCGACGCGGCGCGGGACGCCGTCGCCGACGTCGCCACCGAGCTGTCCTCGTTCACCGCGTTCCAGAAGCGCGTCGACGCTCTCATCCACGACCTCAAGGGCTCCCCGGCCGGCCCCGGCGAGGTGGGCCAACAGCGGCTCGTGCGTTGTCAGTTGGGCGGCGGGGACGGTGCCTGGACCGAGGCGTCCGGGCTGTTCACCTCGTACGAGACGGTGATCGACGAGCTGGAGAAGCTGTCCGGGCTGCTGTCCGACTCCATGGAGGGCATGAACATCGCGGTCCTCGCCTCGCACAGGGGCTACCGGAACATCGACCTGGACGTCCGGGACCGGATGCGGCAGATCAGCGCCGAGACCACCCAGCACTACGGCGGCGGCCACGACCCCGAGGCCGCGAAGGGGCAGGGACACTCCGGTCCCCCGCCGAAGGCGCAGCCGACGCCCGCCGAGGGCGACGCGGGAGGCACGATCTGATGGGCGGCGACGGCAAGGGGACAGGCGCGAGCACGTCGTTCGACGGTATGAGCCATGAGCAGATGCTCCAGTGGCTCGACCAGGCGAACGCCGGCACGGTGCAGGCCGCCGCGGACCGCCTCGCCGCGGCCGCGCGGGAGATCCGCTCCATCGGGGAGGAGCTCAAGATCCGCCCCCAGTGGGTGGAGTGGAAGGGCGAGGGCGCGGACGCCTTCCGCACCTGGAGCGGCGACCTCGCGAACGCCACCCTGCGGCTCGGTGACTTCGGCGACGGGGCGGCGGAGTGGCTGGGGGAGGCGTCCGGCGCGATCGCCAGGGCCCAGGCGTCGATCCCCCGGGACCGGGCGGGTGCGCGGGCCAACCTGGACGCGGCGACGTCGGCGCCGAACGATCCGGACGCGGCGTCGATCGGCGCCAAGTCCCTCCGGGAGCTGGCGGCGCTCGACGCGGCCGAGGAGAAGGTCCGCCAGGAGGCCGCCGCGGAGATGAGGAAGCTGGGGCAGGCGTACCGGCTGTCGGCTTCGCAGATGGAGGGGTTGGAGAGGCCGCGGTTTCCTCCGCCGCCCGCGGCCATCGTGCCGCGGGGGACGGACCAGGGCACCGACCTCGCACGTCCGGGGGACCCGCCCGCCGGTGCCGTGGACGACAGTGGCCCGGGGCTGGGCGGAGCCGGTGGCGCGAGCGGACAGCACGGACGCGACACGGCCTCGATGCGCGCGTCCACCGGATCGGCCTCTTACGACGGGGCTTTGCACGCTCCGCGCGCCTCCGGCACCGAAGCCGGCACGCGGGTCGGTATCGACTCGGTGGCTGCGCTTCCGGACCTGCGTGAACCGTCGGCGGCCGCCGCGGGCCCGGCGCCTTCGTCCGGCCGTGCGGATGCCGCGGTGTCTGTCCCTGCGATCGGCGTCACCCCGCCGGCCGGAGGTACGGCCGTCACGCCCATCGCCTCCCGTGTCCCGGGCCGGGCGACGGTCGCCGGTCGAGTTTCCTCCCCGCCCGGGCAGGGCGTGGGCGCCCCGTCCGCATCCGGTCGCGGAGCCGCGGGCCCCGGGCAGGTCGTCGGCCGGGGTGTCCCGGGCTCCGCTGCGTCCACCGGCCGGACCGGTCCCGTCTCCGGACGAGGGCCGGCGGTGGGCCGTACGGTCCCGTCGGCACCGGCGATCACCGGTGGCCGCCCGACCGCGAGCCCCGGTGCCGGCAGCCCGGTGGGCCGGATGCCGGCAGGGACGACCGTCGGCGGCGGGACGGGCACCGGCGACGGCCGTGGTTCCGCCGCACGTGCGGCGGCCACGGGAGCGAGTCACCCGGGTGCCCGTGCTGCCGTGCCCGCCAGAGGCACCGGACCCGCACCACGCGACGGCATCGTGGGCGGTACGGCCCAGCGGAACGGCCGTCCGCCGACTCCGCCCGGCACGCCGGTGCCGTCCACGCCGACGCGAGGCGGCATCTCGGGAGGCACCCCCGGTCGTGCCGGAGCGAGGGACGTCTCCCGGGCGCGTCCTGCCGGCTCCCCGGGTCCGGGACCGTCGCTACAGCGAGAACGGCAGTCCGCGTCCCGACGCGAACACCCGAACGCCGACTGAGCCGCAGACAGAGACGAGAGGGATGTACATGCTCGCCGGCACCAGGGGGCACGGGGGCCTTCGGGCAGCCGTGGCCTCGACCACCATCGCCGTGATGCTGGCCGTGAGCGCACCCGCTCAGGCCCACGCCGACTCGACGGACTCCACCCGCGCGCAGCAATGGCATCTGGACGCCATGCGAGCCGAACGGATGTGGCGGACGAGTACAGGCAAGGGCGTCACGGTCGCCGTCATCGACACCGGAGTGGATCCCGGCAACCCGGACCTGAAGGGGCGAGTCCTGGACGGCAAGGACTTCGCCCCGTCGAGCCGGGCGGGCGACGAGCACACGGACTACGACGGCCACGGCACGGGCATGGCCGGCCTGATCGCCGGCACGGGCGCCTACGGAGGTGGCGAGGGCGCGTTCGGACTGGCCCCCGGGGCGGACATCCTGCCCGTGCGGATGCCAGACGCCGATGACGTGAGCCCTTTCGCCGTGTCCACGTACTTCGGCAAGGGCATCCGCTACGCGGCTGACGCGGGAGCCAAGGTCATCAACGTGTCCATGAGCGGCGGCGTCAGCAGTCCCGAGTTGTCGGACGCGGTCGAATACGCCCTCGGCAAGGGTGCGTTGGTCTTCGCCGCGGTCGGCAACGACGCCGACAAGGCGCGGCACGTCGACTATCCGGCCGCCACGCCCGGTGTCGTCGGCGTGGCCGCCGTCGGCAAGAACCTCCGGCGCGCCGCCTGGTCCCAGTACGGCCCCCAGGTGGACCTCGCCGCTCCAGGTGAGGGCATGGTCCACGCCTGCGGCGACAAGACCGGCCTGTGCAAGACGAACGGCACCAGCGACGCCACCGCCCTCGCCTCCGCCAGCGCCGCTCTCGTCTGGGCCGCGCATCCCTCCTGGACCAACAACCAGGTGCTGCGCGTCCTGCTGAACACCCTCGGGGGGCCGACGGACGGTGCCGAGCGGAACGACTCCATCGGGTACGGGATCGTGCGTCCCCGGGTGGCCCTGCAGAACCCGGGCGACCCGGGCCCGCCGGACGTCTATCCGCTCCCGGACCTGACCGCGGCTTCGGCGTCCCCGAGTGCGCACGCGTCCAAGGGCGTCGGCGCGAACGCTCCCGAGAAGGGCGAGGCCGCCGCCCGGGACGACGGAGGTGCCGGCGGCCTCTGGATCGCGGCGGGCATCGTTGCCGGGGTCGGTCTCGCCGTGACCGCGGCGGTGGTCACCGCAAGGAAGCGCCGACGGCCGGCGGCCGGGTGACCGACGTACGGCACTCCAGCGGCGCGCGGCCGTACCCCGGAGCCGATCAACCTTCCCGAAGGGATTCCCTCATGCCCCACCTCGTTCGTCCGCTCGCGTTCCTCGGCCTCTCCGCCGTAGCCGTGAGCCTGCTGCTCGTCGGGTGCTCCGCCTCGGTCGACGTGGGGGCGTCCGAGCCGGAGCTGTCCGCCGGCAAGCTGTCCGACGAGGTCGCCAGGAAACTCGCCGCCGCGACCGGGCAGCCGAAGCCGGACGTCTCCTGTCCCGAGGACCTGGCCGGTGAGGTCGGTACCACGACCCGGTGCACCCTCACCGCGGGCGACGGCAGCACCCTGGGTGTCACGGTCACGGTCACGTCCGTCGAGGACGAGCGGATCAAGTTCGACATCGAGGCCGACAAGACCGCGTCCCCGGCGCCCAGCTGACGGCGCGACCCCCGGCAAGGGGGGGCGTCCACCGTGCCGGGGAGAAAGTGGTCACTCGGGAGGGTGAATTCTGGGCGGCATACGTGCCCTGCCCGGCGTGGCGCCGTCCGTGATCGGGCGGGCGTTCTCGTACGCGGGTGTGGAACCCCTCACATGTACAGGGGGCCTGGAGGGCGCGAAGGGCGCCGCAACCCCGTCAGGGTTTGACCTGCGTCACCTTCGGGGTAAAGTCCTCGGCCCGATTGGCCAGCGACATGCCCCGTATGGCAGACTAGCGGGGTTGCTCGGTCGAGTGCCGATGCTGCGCGCCTCCCGCCGGGAGGACCGGAAGCGAGTCCCACAGTACTCGTCGCTCCAACTGCCGAGAGGCAGCGCTGGGGCGGACGTACGGGAATCTTCCGGGAAGTGTCAGCGGGGTGCCGACCAGGCGCTCGGTGGGTGTTCAGCCCCCGATCTGCGGTCTCAGGGCCGCGTCCCTCGGTAGGGAAATCCATTCGTGGAGATCTCTGTCAGCGAGGACGCGACACGCCCGACCGCGTGGGTCGGAGGCGGGACGCGAACCCCCCGAGTACCAGAGCGTTTATTCGAGACAAAGGACTACTGAGTAGCCATGGCGGGACAGAAGATCCGCATCCGGCTCAAGGCCTACGACCACGAGGTCATCGACAGCTCGGCGAAGAAGATCGTCGAGACGGTGACGCGTACTGGTGCGTCGGTCGCGGGCCCGGTGCCGCTGCCCACTGAGAAGAACGTGTACTGCGTCATCAAGTCGCCGCACAAGTACAAGGACTCGCGCGAGCACTTCGAGATGCGCACGCACAAGCGCCTGATCGACATCCTCGACCCGACCCCCAAGACCGTTGACTCTCTGATGCGACTCGACCTCCCGGCCGGTGTCGACATCGAGATCAAGCTCTGAAGGCCGGTGATCTGAAGATGGCTAAGCAGATCAAGGGCATCCTGGGCGAGAAGCTCGGCATGACGCAGGTGTGGGACGAGAACAACCGTGTTGTTCCGGTCACCGTCGTCAAGGCCGGCCCCAACGTCGTCACCCAGGTCCGTACCAATGACTCCGACGGCTACGAGTCGGTCCAGATCGCCTTCGGCGAGATCGACCCTCGCAAGGTGAACAAGCCCCTCAAGGGTCACTTCGCCAAGGCTGACGTCACTCCCCGCCGCCACCTCGTCGAGATCCGTACCGCTGACGCCAGCGAGTACACCCTCGGCCAGGAGATCACCGCCGAGACCTTCGAGGCCGGCGTCAAGGTGGACGTGACCGGCAAGAGCAAGGGCAAGGGCTTCGCCGGTGTCATGAAGCGTCACAACTTCAAGGGCCTCGGCGCCGGTCACGGCACCCAGCGCAAGCACCGCTCTCCCGGCTCCATCGGTGGCTGTGCCACCCCGGGCCGTGTGTTCAAGGGCCTCCGCATGGCGGGTCGCATGGGCAACGAGCGGGTCACCACCCAGAACCTGACCGTTCACGCCGTTGACGCGGAGAAGGGCCTGCTCCTTATCAAGGGCGCGGTTCCTGGTCCGAACGGCGGCCTCGTCCTGGTCCGCACCGCGGCCAAGGGGGCCTGAGGACTATGAGCACCATTGACATTCTGTCGCCCTCCGGCGACAACGCCGGGACCGTCGAGCTCCCGGCCGAGATCTTCGACGTAGAGAAGATCAGCATTCCGCTGCTTCACCAGGTCGTCGTCGCGCAGCTGGCCGCCGCCCGTCAGGGCACGCACAAGGTCAAGCGTCGTGGCGAGGTCCGCGGTGGTGGCAAGAAGCCTTACCGCCAGAAGGGCACCGGCCGCGCCCGTCAGGGTTCGACCCGTGCGCCGCAGTTCGCCGGCGGTGGCGTCGTCCACGGCCCCACCCCGCGTGACTACTCGCAGCGGACCCCGAAGAAGATGAAGGCCGCGGCCCTGCGCCACGCCCTCACCGACCGGGCCCGCAACGCTCGCATCCACGTCATCACCGGCGTGATCGAGGGCGAGACCCCCTCCACCAAGGCCGCGAAGAGCTTCCTCGGCAAGGTCAGCGAGCGCAAGAACGTGCTCCTGGTCATCGAGCGCTCGGACGAGGCCGCGCTGCTTTCCGCGCGCAACCTGCCCCAGGTCCACATCCTGGAGCCGGGCCAGCTGAACACGTACGACGTTCTCGTCTCGGACGACGTGGTCTTCACCCAGGCCGCTTTCGAGTCCTTCGTGTCTGGCCCCCAGGCCGCTGACACCGAAGGGAGCGAAGCCTGATGGCTACGCGTCACCCGAGCATCGCCTCGAAGGCCGCCAAGGCGGCCAAGGCCGCGCGCGTCGCCAAGGCGAAGCGCCACGCCACCGAGGGCAAGAACACCGTCGAGACCCCGCTGAGCAAGTCCTTCACGGACCCCCGTGACGTGCTGCTCAAGCCGGTCGTCTCGGAGAAGAGCTACGCGCTTCTCGACGAGGGCAAGTACACCTTCATCGTCGCGCCCGGCTCCAACAAGACGCAGATCAAGGAGGCCGTCCAGGCGGTCTTCTCGGTCAAGGTCACCGGGGTCAACACGATCAACCGTCAGGGCAAGCGCAAGCGCACCAAGACGGGCTTCGGCAAGCGTGCCGACAGCAAGCGCGCGATCGTGACCCTCGCTGAGGGCGACCGTATCGACATCTTCGGCCAGGCCTCCTAACGGAGCGCCCTGGTCCGAATATCGGACGAGGACTGAGAAATGGGAATCCGCAAGTACAAGCCGACGACGCCGGGCCGCCGTGGCTCCTCCGTCGCCGACTTCGTCGAGGTCACGCGGTCCACGCCGGAGAAGTCGCTGGTCCGCCCGCTGCACAGCAAGGGCGGCCGTAACAACGCCGGTCGTGTGACCGTTCGCCACCAGGGTGGCGGACACAAGCGCGCCTACCGCGTGATCGACTTCCGTCGTCACGACAAGGACGGCGTGCCGGCGAAGGTCGCGCACATCGAGTACGACCCCAACCGCACCGCGCGCATCGCGCTGCTGCACTACGTGGACGGCGAGAAGCGCTACATCCTCGCCCCGCGCAACCTGCAGCAGGGTGACCGCGTCGAGAACGGTCCCGGGGCCGACATCAAGCCGGGCAACAACCTGGCCCTCCGCAACATCCCGGTCGGTACCACGATCCACGCGATCGAGCTCCGTCCCGGTGGCGGTGCCAAGTTCGCCCGCTCCGCCGGTGCCTCCGTGCAGCTGCTCGCGAAGGAGGGCCAGATGGCCCACCTGCGCATGCCGTCCGGAGAGATCCGCCTGGTCGACGTGCGCTGCCGCGCCACCGTCGGCGAGGTCGGCAACGCCGAGCAGTCGAACATCAACTGGGGCAAGGCCGGCCGCAAGCGCTGGCTCGGCGTCCGCCCGACCGTTCGCGGTGTGGCGATGAACCCGGTTGACCACCCGCACGGTGGTGGTGAGGGCAAGACCTCCGGTGGTCGCCACCCGGTCTCGCCGTGGGGTCAGAAGGAGGGTCGTACTCGTTCGCCGAAGAAGGCTTCGAACAAGTACATCGTCCGCCGCCGCAAGACGAACAAGAAGCGCTAGGAGCGGGTTTAGATGCCGCGCAGTCTCAAGAAGGGACCCTTCGTCGACGGACACCTTGTAAAGAAGGTGGACGCTCAGAACGAAGCCGGTACCAAGAACGTCATCAAGACCTGGTCCCGTCGCTCGATGATCATCCCGGCCATGCTCGGCCACACGATCGCGGTGCACAACGGCAAGACCCACATTCCGGTGTTTGTCACCGAGTCGATGGTCGGCCACAAGCTCGGCGAGTTCTCGCCGACGCGCACCTTCCGGGGTCACGTGAAGGACGACCGGAAGTCGAAGCGCCGCTAACGCGGGGTGGAATGACCATGACAGACACTGGAAGGACAACCATGGAAGCCAGGGCCCAGGCGCGGTACATCCGCGTTACGCCCATGAAGGCCCGCCGCGTGGTGGACCTTATCCGTGGCATGGATGCCACGGAGGCTCAGGCGGTCCTGCGTTTCGCCCCGCAGGCCGCGAGCGTGCCGGTGGGCAAGGTGCTCGACAGCGCCATTGCCAACGCCGCGCACAACTACGACCACACCGACGCCGACAGCCTCTTCATCTCCGAGGCCTACGTCGACGAGGGCCCGACCCTGAAGCGGTTCCGGCCGCGCGCCCAGGGCCGCGCCTACCGGATCCGCAAGCGGACCAGCCACATCACCGTGGTCGTCAGCAGCAAGGAAGGAACCCGGTAATGGGCCAGAAGGTTAACCCGCATGGGTTCCGGCTCGGCATCACCACGGACTTCAAGTCCCGTTGGTACGCCGACAAGCTGTACAAGGACTACGTCAAGGAAGACGTCGCCATCCGTCGGATGATGACGTCCGGCATGGAGCGCGCCGGCATCTCGAAGGTTGAGATCGAGCGCACCCGTGACCGCGTGCGGGTGGACATCCACACCGCGCGTCCCGGCATCGTCATCGGCCGCCGTGGCGCCGAGGCCGACCGCATCCGCGGCGACCTCGAGAAGCTCACGGGCAAGCAGGTCCAGCTGAACATCCTCGAGGTCAAGAGCCCCGAGACCGACGCTCAGCTGGTCGCCCAGGCCGTCGCCGAGCAGCTGTCCTCCCGCGTCTCCTTCCGTCGCGCCATGCGTAAGAGCATGCAGGGCACGATGAAGGCCGGCGCCAAGGGCATCAAGATCCAGTGCGGTGGCCGCCTCGGCGGCGCCGAGATGTCCCGCTCGGAGTTCTACCGCGAGGGCCGTGTGCCCCTGCACACGCTCCGCGCGAACGTCGACTACGGCTTCTTCGAGGCCAAGACGACCTTCGGCCGTATCGGTGTGAAGGTCTGGATCTACAAGGGCGACGTCAAGAACATCGCCGAGGTCCGCGCCGAGAACGCCGCTGCCCGTGCGGGTAACCGCCCGGCCCGTGGCGGCGGCAACGACCGCCCGGCCCGTGGTGGCCGTGGTGGCGAGCGTGGCGGTCGCGGCCGCAAGCCGCAGCAGCAGTCCGCGCCGGCTGCCGAGGCCCCCAAGGCCGACGCTCCCGCCGCCGCTGCCGCTCCGGCTGAGAGCACCGGAACGGAGGCCTGACCGAAATGCTGATCCCCCGTAGGGTCAAGCACCGCAAGCAGCACCACCCGAAGCGCCGTGGTCAGGCCAAGGGCGGTACGCAGGTTTCGTTCGGCGAGTACGGCATTCAGGCCCTCACGCCGGCGTACGTCACCAACCGCCAGATCGAGGCGGCGCGTATCGCGATGACCCGCCACATCAAGCGTGGCGGCAAGGTCTGGATCAACATCTACCCGGACCGCCCGCTGACGAAGAAGCCCGCCGAGACCCGCATGGGTTCCGGTAAGGGTTCTCCCGAGTGGTGGGTCGCGAACGTGCACCCGGGCCGGGTCATGTTCGAGCTGTCCTACCCCAACGAGAAGATTGCGCGTGAGGCGCTCACTCGCGCAGCCCACAAGCTGCCGATGAAGTGCCGGATCGTCAAGCGCGAGGCAGGTGAAGCGTGATGTCGGCCGGTACCAAGGCGTCCGAGCTGCGCGAACTGGGTGACGAGGAGCTTCTTGCGAAGCTTCGCGAAGCCAAGGAAGAGCTGTTCAACCTCCGCTTCCAGGCGGCGACCGGTCAGCTCGAGAACCACGGGCGGCTCAAGGCCGTCCGCAAGGACATCGCGCGGATCTACACCCTGATGCGTGAGCGCGAGCTGGGCATCGAGACGGTGGAGAGCGCATGAGCGAGAACAACGTGACTGAAGAGACCAAGACGGACCGCGGTTTCCGCAAGACCCGTGAGGGCCTGGTCGTCAGCGACAAGATGGACAAGACCGTCGTCGTCGCCGTCGAGGACCGCGTCAAGCACGCTCTGTACGGCAAGGTCATCCGCCGTACGAACAAGCTCAAGGCCCACGACGAGCAGAACGCCGCGGGTGTCGGCGACCGTGTCCTCCTCATGGAGACCCGGCCGCTGTCCGCGACGAAGCGCTGGCGCGTCGTCGAGATCCTCGAGAAGGCCAAGTAAGGAAATCCCCGCGAGGGGATTCCAACGACACACCTGAGAGGTTTCCCTCTCGGGTTCGTTCCGCCAGGCTCGGCAGGGGCCGCCTCGTAAAGAGGCAGCCCCTGCCGGGAACCGGCAGACAATCAGGAGATAGACGTGATCCAGCAGGAGTCGCGACTGCGTGTCGCCGACAACACTGGTGCGAAGGAAATCCTTTGCATCCGTGTGCTCGGTGGCTCCGGTCGCCGCTACGCGGGCATCGGTGACGTCATCGTCGCCACCGTCAAGGACGCGATCCCCGGTGGCAACGTGAAGAAGGGTGACGTCGTCAAGGCGGTCATCGTTCGCACCGTCAAGGAGCGCCGCCGTCCGGACGGCTCGTACATCCGCTTCGACGAGAACGCCGCCGTCATTCTGAAGAACGACGGCGACCCTCGCGGCACCCGTATCTTCGGCCCGGTCGGCCGTGAGCTGCGCGAGAAGAAGTTCATGAAGATCATCTCGCTCGCGCCGGAGGTGCTGTAAGCATGAAGATCAAGAAGGGCGACCTGGTCCAGGTCATCACCGGTAAGGACAAGGGCAAGCAGGGCAAGGTCATCGCGGCCTTCCCCCGCGAGGACCGCGTCCTGGTCGAGGGTGTCAACCGGGTCAAGAAGCACACGAAGGCCGGCCCCACCGCTCGCGGTTCGCAGGCCGGCGGCATCGTGACCACCGAAGCCCCTGTCCACGTGAGCAACGTTCAGCTCGTCGTGGAGAAGGACGGCAACAAGGTCGTCACGCGCGTCGGTTACCGCTTCGACGACGAGGGCAACAAGATCCGCGTTGCCAAGCGGACGGGTGAGGACATCTGATGGCTACCACCACCACTCCGCGTCTCAAGACGAAGTACCGCGAGGAGATCCAGGCCAAGCTGCAGGAAGAGTTCTCGTACGAGAACGTCATGCAGATCCCCGGCCTGGTCAAGATCGTGGTCAACATGGGTGTCGGCGACGCCGCCCGTGACTCGAAGCTCATGGACGGTGCCGTCCGTGACCTGACCACGATCACCGGTCAGAAGCCGGCCGTCACCAAGGCCCGGAAGTCCATCGCGCAGTTCAAGCTGCGTGAGGGTCAGCCGATCGGTGCCCACGTCACGCTCCGTGGCGACCGCATGTGGGAGTTCCTGGACCGCACCCTGTCGCTCGCGCTGCCGCGCATCCGCGACTTCCGCGGCCTGTCCCCCAAGCAGTTCGACGGCCGTGGCAACTACACCTTCGGTCTCACGGAGCAGGTCATGTTCCACGAGATCGACCAGGACAAGATCGACCGCGTCCGGGGTATGGACATCACCGTGGTCACCACGGCGACCAACGACGCCGAAGGCCGTGCCCTTCTCCGTCACCTCGGCTTCCCCTTCAAGGAGGCGTAAGCGAGATGGCGAAGAAGGCTCTGATTGCCAAGGCTGCTCGTAAGCCCAAGTTCGGCGTCCGTGGCTACACGCGCTGCCAGCGCTGCGGCCGTCCGCACTCCGTGTACCGCAAGTTCGGCCTCTGCCGCGTGTGCCTTCGTGAGATGGCTCACCGTGGCGAGCTCCCGGGCGTGACCAAGAGCTCCTGGTAATCCCGTACTTCGGGATTCCGGAAGCTCTCGGTAAGTAGAGGTTCGGTCAGGGCCCGGCCCTCCATGGCTTAGGCTAGGAGGGTTGGGCGTCTGACCGCCCGTACGACTTACTACGCCGTAGGTCCCCGCACCGCACCCGTCCCGCCACTGAGTGGGGAGAGGGATGGCGCATACAGGAAACCCCGGCGAGAGAGGCCGAAGGCCAATTCATGACCATGACTGATCCGATCGCAGACATGCTTACGCGTCTGCGTAACGCGAACTCGGCGTACCACGACACCGTGGGTATGCCGCACAGCAAGATCAAGTCGCACATCGCGGAGATCCTCCAGCAGGAGGGCTTCATCACGGGCTGGAAGGTCGAGGACGCCGAGGTCGGCAAGAACCTCGTCCTCGAGCTGAAGTTCGGCCCGAACCGTGAGCGCTCCATCGCGGGCATCAAGCGGATCTCCAAGCCCGGTCTCCGGGTGTACGCGAAGTCCACCAACCTGCCCAAGGTGCTGGGCGGCCTCGGCGTGGCGATCATCTCCACGTCTCACGGGCTCCTCACCGACAAGCAGGCCGGCAAGAAGGGCGTAGGCGGAGAAGTTCTCGCCTACGTCTGGTAGCGGAAGGGAACGGAGGAAACAGCTATGTCGCGTATTGGCAAGCTCCCCATCACGGTTCCCGCCGGCGTGGACGTCACCATCGACGGCCGTACGGTGCAGGTGAAGGGCCCGAAGGGGACCCTCTCCCACACCATCGCGGCGCCGATCGAGATCGCTAAGGGTGAGGACGGCGTTCTGAACGTCACCCGCCCGAACGACGAGCGTCAGAACAAGGCCCTCCACGGCCTGTCCCGCACGCTGGTGGCGAACATGATCACCGGCGTGACCCAGGGTTACGTGAAGAAGCTCGAAATCAGCGGTGTCGGTTACCGCGTCCTGGCGAAGGGCTCCAACCTGGAGTTCTCGCTCGGCTACAGCCACTCGATCACTGTCGAGGCGCCCGAGGGCATCACCTTCAAGGTGGAGGCTCCGACCCGTTTCTCGGTCGAGGGCATCGACAAGCAGAAGGTCGGCGAGGTTGCGGCCAACATCCGCAAGCTGCGCAAGCCCGACCCGTACAAGGCCAAGGGCGTCAAGTACGAAGGCGAAGTCATCCGCCGCAAGGTCGGAAAGGCGGGTAAGTAAGCCATGGCATACGGTGTCAAGATTGCTAAGGGCGACGCTTACAAGCGTGCTGCCATCAAGCGTCGTCACATCCGGATCCGTAAGCACATCTCGGGTACGGCTGAGCGTCCGCGCCTGGTCGTGACGCGCTCCAACCGCCACATCGTGGCCCAGGTCATCGACGACATCAAGGGTCACACCCTGGCGTCGGCGTCGACCCTGGACGCGTCGATCCGCGGCGAGGGCGAGAAGTCCGCGCAGGCCGGCAAGGTCGGCGCCCTGGTCGCCGAGCGCGCCAAGGCCGCGGGCGTCGAGGCTGTCGTATTCGACCGTGGTGGTAACCAGTACGCCGGGCGCATTGCCGCTCTGGCGGACGCCGCCCGCGAAGCCGGACTCAAGTTCTGAGTCGGTTCCGTAGCTAGCGGAAACAGAGAGAGGTAATTCCAATGGCTGGACCCCAGCGCCGCGGAAGCGGTGCCGGTGGCGGCGAGCGGCGGGACCGGAAGGGCCGTGACGGCGGCGCTGCTGCCGCCGAGAAGACCGCGTACGTTGAGCGCGTCGTCGCGATCAACCGCGTCGCCAAGGTTGTGAAGGGTGGTCGTCGCTTCAGCTTCACCGCGCTGGTCGTGGTGGGCGATGGTGACGGCACCGTCGGTGTCGGTTACGGCAAGGCCAAGGAGGTGCCGGCCGCCATCGCCAAGGGTGTTGAGGAGGCCAAGAAGCACTTCTTCAAGGTCCCCCGCATCCAGGGCACCATCCCGCACCCGATCACGGGCGAGAAGGCCGCGGGCGTCGTCCTGCTCAAGCCTGCTTCCCCCGGTACCGGCGTCATCGCCGGTGGCCCGGTGCGTGCGGTGCTCGAGTGCGCCGGCGTTCACGACATCCTGTCGAAGTCGCTCGGCTCGTCCAACGCGATCAACATCGTGCACGCGACCGTGGCGGCCCTCAAGGGCCTGCAGCGTCCCGAGGAGATCGCGGCCCGCCGCGGTCTGCCCCTCGAGGACGTCGCCCCCGCGGCTCTGCTGCGTGCGCGTGCGGGAGCGGGTGCGTAATCATGGCTCAGCTCAAGATCACGCAGACGAAGTCGTACATCGGCAGCAAGCAGAACCACCGTGACACCCTTCGTTCGCTTGGCCTCAAGCGGATCAACGATGTGGTCGTCAAGGAGGACCGCCCCGAGTTCCGCGGAATGGTGCACACCGTCCGCCACCTCGTGACGGTTGAGGAGGTCGACTGATCATGGCGGAGAACAACCCGCTCAAGATCCACAACCTCCGTCCCGCCCCCGGTGCCAAGACCGCGAAGACCCGTGTGGGCCGTGGTGAGGCGTCGAAGGGTAAGACGGCCGGTCGTGGTACCAAGGGCACGAAGGCCCGCTACCAGGTTCCGGAGCGCTTCGAGGGTGGCCAGATGCCCCTCCACATGCGTCTCCCGAAGCTGAAGGGCTTCCGTAACCCGTTCAAGACCGAGTTCCAGGTCGTGAACCTCGACAAGCTGTCGTCGCTGTACCCGGAGGGTGGCGAGGTCACCGTCGAGGGTCTCGTCGCCAAGGGTGCCGTTCGCAAGAACAGCCTCGTCAAGGTCCTCGGCCAGGGCGAGATCTCCGTGGCGCTGCAGGTGACGGTCGACGCCGTCTCCGGCTCCGCCAAGGAGAAGATCACCGCCGCCGGCGGGACCGTCACCGAGCTCGTCTGACCGACGTCTCGCTGACCTGAACGACCCGACCGGGGATGCCTCTTGGAGGCATCCCCGGTCGGCGTATGTGCCATCCGCGGCGAGTTCCCCGTCCGGGTGGTTGTGAGAAAGCCGTCAGGCGCGCGGTGGTTGCGGTCCGCCGGGACCACCGCGCGTCACGGCTCACCCGGGAGCGGCGGGCCCTGTGCCGCGTCGTCCCGGGGCGGCCGAATTCCGAGTCAGAGCGTTTAGGCGGAGATCGTCGTTCCGAGAAGCCTCTGGTATCGGTAGGCTGTGCCGCTGGTGCCCAATGCGTTGCCGGGGTGCCGTAATCTCGTTTGACAGGCCATCATCCCTTTTGACCATCACCTCACGCGACGATACGCGGGGGTCGCAGGAGGCACCGTGCTCACCGCGTTCGCCCGGGCGTTCAGGACGCCCGACCTGCGCAAGAAGCTGCTCTTCACGCTCGGCATCATCGTGGTCTACCGGGTCGGTACCCACATTCCGATCCCGGGAGTCGACTACAAGAACGTCCAGACCTGTATCGATGCGGCGTCGCAAGGCGGCAGCCAGGGTCTGTTCGGTCTGGTCAACATGTTCAGCGGTGGCGCGCTGCTGCAGATCACGATCTTCGCGCTCGGCATCATGCCGTACATCACCGCGAGCATCATCCTTCAGCTGCTGACGGTGGTGATCCCGCGCCTGGAGGCCCTCAAGAAGGAGGGCCAGGCCGGCACCGCGAAGATCACGCAGTACACCCGATACCTGACGGTGGCGCTGGCCATCCTGCAGGGCACCGGCCTGGTGGCCACCGCCCGCAGCGGCGCGCTGTTCAGCACGTGCCCGGTCGCCAACGAGATCGTGCCGGACCAGTCGATCTTCGTGACCATCACCATGGTCATCACGATGACCGCCGGTACCGCCGTCGTCATGTGGCTCGGTGAGCTCATCACCGACCGCGGCATCGGCAACGGCATGTCGATCCTGATGTTCATCTCGATCGCCGCCACCTTCCCGGCCGCCCTCTGGGCGATCAAGCAGCAGGGCTCGCTGGCCGACGGCTGGATCGAGTTCGGCACCGTGATCCTGGTCGGACTGGTCATGGTCGGCCTGGTGGTCTTCGTCGAGCAGGCGCAGCGCCGCATCCCGGTCCAGTACGCGAAGCGCATGATCGGTCGCCGGTCCTACGGCGGTACGTCCACGTACATCCCGTTGAAGGTGAATCAGGCAGGTGTGATTCCTGTCATCTTCGCGTCGTCGCTGCTCTACATTCCCGCTCTGATCGCGCAGTTCTCCAACGGCAACTCCGGCTGGAAGACGTGGATCGAGCAGAATCTGACCAAGGGCGACCACCCGATTTACATCACTATGTACTTCCTTCTGATCGTTTTCTTCGCGTTCTTCTACGTGGCGATCTCGTTCAACCCCGAGGAAGTCGCGGACAACATGAAGAAGTATGGTGGCTTCATCCCGGGCATCCGGGCTGGCCGGCCGACCGCTGAGTACCTCAGCTACGTACTCAACCGGATCACCTGGCCGGGTTCGCTGTATCTGGGCCTGATCGCTCTCGTACCGACGATGGCGTTGGTTGGCTTCGGGGCAAGCCAGAACTTCCCGTTCGGTGGCACCAGCATCCTGATCATCGTGGGTGTCGGTCTCGAGACGGTGAAGCAGATCGAGAGCCAGCTTCAGCAGCGCAATTACGAAGGGTTCCTCCGCTGATGCGAATCGTCCTCGTCGGGCCGCCCGGTGCCGGCAAGGGAACGCAGGCTGCGTTCCTCGCCACGAACCTGTCGATCCCGCACATCTCGACGGGCGACCTGTTCCGCGCCAACATCAGTCGGCAGACGGAACTGGGCAAGCTCGCGAAGTCCTACATGGACGCGGGCAACCTGGTGCCGGACGAGGTCACGATCGCCATGGCGAAGGACCGCATGGAGCAGCCGGACGCCGAGAACGGCTTCCTGCTGGACGGCTTCCCGCGCAACGTGCTGCAGGCCGAGGCGCTGGACGCCATGCTCAAGGCCGAGGGCATGAAGCTGGACGCGGTCCTGGACCTGGAGGTCCCCGAGGACGAGGTGGTCAAGCGCATCGCCGGCCGCCGCGTGTGCCGCAAGGACTCGAGCCACGTGTTCCACGTGCAGTACAAGAAGCCGGCCGCCGAGGGCGTCTGCGACGTCTGCGGCGGCGAGCTGTACCAGCGCGACGACGACTCCGAGGAGACCGTCCGCAAGCGACTCGAGGTCTACCACACGCAGACCGAGCCGATCATCGACTACTACCGGGCGCAGAACCTGGTCGTCACGATCTCGGCGCTCGGCAAGGTCGAGGACGTCACCGCACGGGCGATGGACGCGCTCAAGAGCAAGTAGATGTGAACGCTGCTGCGGCCGCGGTGCCCTCGACGGGCGTCGCGGCCGTAGTGTTGTGTACGTAACGGATGTCGCAGAAGACGGAGGGCGCAGGCCGCCATGGTGCAGATCAAGACCCCCGAGCAGATCGCCAAGATGCGTGAGGCGGGCCTGGTCGTCGCCGCCATCCATGCGGCCACCCGCGAGGCGGCGGTGCCCGGCGCCACCACGAAGGACCTGGACGAGGTCGCCCGCAAGGTCCTGGAGGAGCACGGCGCCAAGTCGAACTTCCTCGGGTACGGCGGCTTCCCCGCGACGATCTGCACCTCGGTCAACGAGGTCGTCGTCCACGGCATCCCGGACGAGAAGACCGTCCTCAAGGACGGCGACATCATCTCTATCGACGCCGGCGCCATCGTCGACGGCTGGCACGGCGACGCCGCGTACACCGCGTTCGTGGGCTCCGGGCACGCCCCGGAGCTGGTGGAGCTCTCCCGGGTGACCGAGGAGTCGATGTGGGCGGGCATCGCGGCCATGAAGCTCGGCAACCGCCTGGTCGACGTCTCCCGCGCCATCGAGACGTACATCCGCCGGCAGCCGAAGCCCGGCGGCGGCAAGTACGGGATCGTCGAGGACTACGGCGGCCACGGCATCGGCACCGAGATGCACATGGACCCGCACCTGCTGAACTACGTCGAGCGCCGGCGCGGCAAGGGTCCCAAGCTCGTCCCCGGTTTCTGCCTGGCGATCGAGCCGATGGTGTCGCTGGGCACCCCGCGGACCGAGGTGCTTGAGGACGACTGGACGGTCATCACGACCGACGGCACCTGGTCCTCGCACTGGGAGCACTCCGTCGCGCTGACCGAGGAGGGCCCGCTGGTGCTCACCGCTCCCGACGGCGGCCGGGCGAAGCTCGCCGAGCTCGGCGTGACAGCTGCTCCCGATCCCCTTGCTTAAAGATCACCCCTGTGGGGCAAACTTCCTCGATTCGTCTTTCCGGGTGCGCTGACGTAGACTGACTCGTCGGCTCTCGTGCACCCGCATGCCTGCATGCGCTCACCACGCGAGCCGATCAAGGTAGTCGATTCGAAGGGCGAAGCGTGGCCAAGAAGCAAGGTGCCATCGAGATCGAGGGCACTGTCGTCGAGTCTCTTCCGAACGCCATGTTCAAGGTCGAGCTCCAGAACGGCCACCAGGTCCTGGCACACATCAGCGGCAAGATGCGTATGCACTACATCCGCATCCTCCCTGACGACCGGGTCGTGGTGGAGCTGTCTCCGTACGACCTGACGCGTGGCCGGATCGTCTACCGGTACAAGTAGATCTTGCCTGTGCCCCGTGTCCGCGGGGCGGTGGCACTGACCCGGAGAACCTCACCAATGAAGGTCAAGCCGAGCGTCAAGAAGATCTGCGACAAGTGCAGGGTGATCCGCCGTCACGGCCGGGTCATGGTCATCTGCGAAAACCCGCGCCACAAGCAGCGCCAGGGCTGACGCACGACCGCACCTTCTGCATCCGCAGATACTTCGCGCGACGCAAGCAGTACATGTTCATACGCAGAGCCCAGGGCCCGAGTCTCAACGGGACCCTGACACCCCCGGTCGGAGGCCGGGGACCCGGGCCGTACCGACTCTTCCCGAGGGAGGACGACGGCGGGCGGGATCCGGTTCTGCGGAAGACCTCCGAACGACAACTGGAGCCATTGAATGGCACGCGTTTCCGGTGTTGACATCCCGCGCGACAAGCGCGTGGAGGTCGCCCTCACCTACGTGTTCGGCATCGGCCGGACCCTCTCGCAGAAGACGCTGGCCGAGACCGGCGTCAACCCGAACACCCGCGTTCGCGACCTCTCCGAGGAGGAGCTGGTCAAGATCCGCGAGTTCGTGGACAACAACATCAAGACCGAGGGTGACCTCCGTCGTGAGGTTCAGGCCGACATCCGCCGCAAGGTCGAGATCGGCTGCTACCAGGGTCTGCGCCACCGTCGTGGCCTGCCCGTCCACGGTCAGCGCACCAGCACGAACGCCCGTACCCGCAAGGGCCCGCGTCGCGCCATCGCCGGCAAGAAGAAGCCGGGCAAGAAGTAGTCCTCAGCGGACGCTGCGGAGCGTCCGGGTGCGTCCCGGACGCCCGCATTCCAGCGGTCTTCGCTGTAGGACCGACCACCTCCCGTAGGAGAACAAGACATGCCCCCCAAGGGACGTCAGGGCGCCGCCAAGAAGGTGCGCCGCAAGGAAAAGAAGAACGTCGCTCACGGCCACGCGCACATCAAGAGCACGTTCAACAACACGATCGTCTCCATCACGGACCCCTCGGGCAACGTGATCTCCTGGGCCTCCGCCGGCCACGTCGGCTTCAAGGGCTCGCGCAAGTCCACCCCCTTCGCCGCGCAGATGGCCGCCGAGTCGGCCGCCCGCCGCGCGCAGGAGCACGGCATGCGCAAGGTCGACGTCTTCGTCAAGGGTCCCGGCTCCGGCCGTGAGACCGCGATCCGCTCCCTCCAGGCCACCGGCCTCGAGGTCGGCTCGATCCAGGACGTCACCCCCACCCCGCACAACGGCTGCCGTCCGCCCAAGCGCCGCCGCGTCTGAGGCTCGGTCGTCTTGAGGATTCGGGCGGTACGGCTCTTCGGCCGTGCCGCCCGTACCCTTGCAGTAACCGCACCGTCGAACGTGCGGACCGTCGGACGTCAAATAGCGGGCGTCCACGAAAGAAGGATCTGATTCACACATGCTGATCGCTCAGCGCCCCTCGTTGACCGAAGAGGTCGTCGACGAATTCCGCTCCCGGTTCGTGATCGAGCCGCTGGAGCCGGGCTTCGGCTACACCCTCGGCAACTCCCTGCGCCGTACGCTCCTCTCCTCGATCCCGGGTGCGGCGGTCACGTCCATCCGCATCGACGGTGTCCTGCACGAGTTCACCACCGTGCCGGGCGTCAAGGAGGACGTCACCGACCTGATCCTCAACATCAAGCAGCTGGTCGTCTCCTCGGAGCACGACGAGCCGGTCGTGATGTACCTGCGCAAGCAGGGCCCGGGTCTGGTCACCGCCGCCGACATCGCGCCCCCGGCCGGTGTCGAGGTCCACAACCCCGACCTCGTCCTCGCCACGCTCAACGGCAAGGGCAAGCTGGAGATGGAGCTGACCGTCGAGCGCGGTCGCGGCTACGTCTCCGCCGTCCAGAACAAGCAGGTCGGTCAGGAGATCGGGCGCATCCCGGTCGACTCGATCTACTCGCCGGTTCTCAAGGTCACGTACAAGGTCGAGGCGACCCGTGTCGAGCAGCGCACCGACTTCGACAAGCTGATCGTCGACGTCGAGACCAAGCAGGCCATGCGTCCCCGTGACGCCATGGCGTCGGCCGGAAAGACCCTGGTCGAGCTGTTCGGTCTGGCCCGCGAGCTCAACATCGACGCCGAGGGCATCGACATGGGCCCGTCCCCCACGGACGCCGCCCTGGCCGCCGATCTCGCCCTGCCGATCGAGGAGCTGGAGCTCACCGTTCGGTCGTACAACTGCCTCAAGCGCGAGGGCATCCACTCCGTGGGTGAGCTCGTCGCCCGCTCCGAGGCCGACCTCCTGGACATCCGCAACTTCGGTGCGAAGTCCATCGACGAGGTCAAGGCCAAGCTCGCCGGCATGGGCCTGGCCCTCAAGGACAGCCCGCCCGGATTCGACCCGACCGCCGCCGCCGACGCCTTCGGCGCCGACGACGACGCGGACGCCGGATTCGTCGAGACCGAGCAGTACTGACGGCTCGGACCCGACGGTCCGTACCCGGTGCGGGTGCGCTGTGGCAGTACGCGCGGCTCCCCGCACCTCCTCCGGGGCGCCTCCTCCGAGGCCGCCCCGGATCTTCGACAGGCGATCGCCTGCTCGGACACTGACCTCGGTACCTGATACGGCCGGGGCAGACACCTAGGAGAAACACCATGCCGAAGCCCACCAAGGGTGCCCGTCTGGGCGGCAGCGCCGCGCACGAGAAGCTGCTCCTCGCGAACCTCGCGAAGTCGCTCTTCGAGCACGGCCGCATCACGACCACCGAGGCGAAGGCCCGTCGCCTGCGCCCGTACGCGGAGCGTCTGGTCACCAAGGCGAAGAAGGGTGACCTTCACAACCGCCGCCAGGTGCTCTCGGTGATCACGGACAAGAGCATCGTGCACACGCTCTTCACCGAGATCGGCCCGCGCTACGAGAACCGCCCGGGTGGCTACACCCGTATCACCAAGATCGGTAACCGCCGTGGCGACAACGCGCCCATGGCCGTCATCGAGCTGGTGGAGGCCCTGACCGTGGCCCAGGAGGCCACCGGTGAGGCCGAGGCGGCGACCAAGCGTGCCGTCAAGGAGGACGCGGTCAAGAAGGACGAGGCCCCGGCCACGTCCGACGAGACCGTCGAGGACGCCAAGCCGGCCGACGAGGCCGCCGCCGAGGAGTCCAAGGACGCCTGAGGCTCAGCCTGGCTGTGAGCGGGTCCGTCCCTTCGGGGGCGGGCCCGCTTCCCTGTGTCCGGACAGGATCCGGCCCTGAGAGGATCAGCGAGTGAGTGACGAAGTACAGCCCGGGTTCGTACGGGTGCGGCTGGATCTGTCGTACGACGGCAGCGCCTTCTCCGGCTGGGCCAAGCAGGCCAGCGGCCGGCGGACCGTGCAGGGCGAGATCGAGGACGCCCTGCGCACGGTCACGCGGTCGGGGGAGACCACGTACGAGCTGACCGTGGCCGGGCGGACGGACGCCGGGGTGCACGCCCGCGGACAGGTGGCGCACGTCGACCTGCCCGGGGAGCTGTGGGAGGAGCACCGCGAGAAGCTCCTCAAGCGGCTCGCGGGGCGGCTCTCCAAGGACGTCCGGGTGTGGTCCCTGACCGAGGCGCCGAGCGGCTTCAACGCCCGTTTCTCGGCGGTCTGGCGGCGCTACGCGTACCGGGTCACCGACAACCCCGGGGGCGTCGACCCGCTGCTGCGGGGACACGTGCTGTGGCACGACTGGCCGCTGGACGTCGACGCCATGAACGAGGCCGCCGCCCGGCTCGTCGGTGAGCACGACTTCGCCGCCTACTGCAAGAAGCGGGAGGGCGCGACCACCATCCGTACGCTGCAGGAGCTGAGCCTGGTGCGCGACGAGGACGGGGTCATCACGGCGACCGTCCGGGCCGACGCGTTCTGCCACAACATGGTGCGCTCGCTGATCGGGGCGCTGCTGTTCGTGGGGGACGGGCACCGCGGGCCCGAGTGGCCGGGGAAGGTGCTGGCCGCCGGTGTGCGGGACTCCGCCGTGCACGTCGTACGGCCGCACGGGCTGACGCTGGAGGAGGTCGGCTACCCGGCCGACGAGCTGCTCGCCGCGCGCAGCAAGGAGGCCCGCAACCGCCGTACGCTGCCGGGCGGCGGGCCGGGCTGCTGCTGAACTCCCGCCGCCCCGCTACCGGTTGGCCGCCGCGGACGCCTGGGCCTCACCGCGGCGCCGGATCTGACGGAACGTGAACTCCGCGAGGTCGTCGCCGGTCGTGAAGACCTTGGCGTCCTTCGTGGTCACGTCCTTGCCGTCGGTGAACCCGGCGAGGGTGAAGTAGGCATAGCGCCCGAAGGAGTTGGTGGTCGAGCGGCAGATCGCCGTGCGGCAGAACGTGGGGACGCCCTGGCCGGACAGGGAGGCGACGATGCTCTTCTTGTCCGCGTCGGTCTTGGCCTTGGCCGCCTGCGCCTCGGTGTCGAAGACGGCGACCCCGACGGTCACCGCGACGCCGTCCTTGGCGTAGGTGACCCGCAGGACGCGCGTGCAGCCGTTCTTCGTGAGCACCGCGGGGAGGGTGTTCTGGGCGGCGGACGCGCAGTTCGTCGTGGAGGCGGTCGGGCCCTTGCGGTAGACGCGCTCGCCCATCGTCAGCTGCGAGCCGGGGAAGAGGATGTCCGGGCTGAGTGGCGCGGTGTCCTTCTTCGCGCTGGATATGAAGTCCTTCGGATCCAGCGGGGGAGGGGCCGAGGTCGGCTCGAACGAGGGCGTCGGCTCGGCGGTGCCGCTCGGGATGTCCGCGGTGGCGGGCAGCCCGCTGGGCGACTGCGAGGCACTGCTGTCGCCGTCCGAGGAGACGATGGCCACCGCGACCGCGGCGCCCACCGCGACGGTGGCCAGGGCCGCGCCGCCGACGAGCAGCAGCCTGCGGCGTCGGTTGCGCGACTCGGACGCCTCGGCGAGTGCGGCCCAGTCGGGCGTCGAGTTGTCCCACTGCGGCTGCTGAGAACCCGGTTTCCAGGGATCCCACGGGGGCTCCCCCTGCCCATAACTCATGGGCCGCATCTTAGACGTGCCGCGGGGGGTGCCGTTCCGCCCCGGAGGGCACCCGAGCCCCTAGCGTGACCTGAATGCACACGGGCAAAAGTGACATCTCCGGGTGGTTGGTGCACAGGGCGTCCTGGCACGCGTGGGCGGTGCTCGCGGCGGTGCTCGGCGCGGGCGTGCTGGGGGTCGTGCGGCGGCGGCCGGACGGCGGGATGGACAACGCCATCGTCGTACGGGCCGCGCGCACCTGGCTGGACGGCGGTTCGCCGTACGCCGACCCGCACTTCCTCTATCTCCCGAGCGCGGTCCTCGCCGCGGTGCCGCAGGCGCTGCTCCCGGCGCGGGTGCTGGCGGTGCTGGTCCCGCTGGTGGTCACCGCGCTGCTGGCGGCGGGGTGGGCGTGCGCCCTGCGGATCCACGGGGTGCCGTTGCGCAGCCGTTTCGCCGTGCTCGGCCTGACGGCCCTCGCGGTGGGCTTCGCGCCGTTCGGGCACCTGGTGCGGCTCGGGAACTGGACGGTGACGGCGGCCGCGGCGCTGCCGCTGGCGCTGCTGTGCGCGGTGCGCGGGCGGTGGGTGGCGGCGGGTGCGGTGATCGGGGCGGCGGTGGCGCTGAAGCCGCTGCTCGCGCCGGTGGCCCTGCTGTTCGTCTTCGCCGGGCGATGGCGGGCGCTGGCCGCGGCGGTGCTGGTGCCTGCGGTGCTCTCCGGCGGAGCGGCGCTGCTGATGCCGGACCCGGCGGGCTTCTTCACCCGGACGCTGCCGTTCCTGCTGGGCGGGGGCGACGACTTCGTACGGCTCTACGAGGCGTCGCCCGGGGCGGTGCTGCCGCGGCTCGGGGTGCCGGCCGGGGTCGCGGCGCTGCTGGGGCCGGCGGCGGCGGCCTGCGGCACCTGGTGCGCGTACCGGCGGTGGCGGCTCGGTGACGCGGGGCCGCTGCGGATGGTGGAGACGGCGGTGCTGCTGATGCTGTCGGCGTTCCTGGTCTCGCGGCCGTCCTACGACCACTATCTGCTGGTCGTGGTGCCGCTGCTGCTGGCGGGGGCGCTGTCGGCCGGGTCGGTGGCGCGCGGGCCCTGGTTCTGGCTGGCGCTGGTGCCGCAGCTCCCCGGCGTCGTCTGGCCCCACCTGGAGCCGGAGACCAGGCGGGCCTTCAAGGACTGCCTCACGCTGTGCGTGCTGGCCGCCTCGGTGGCCGTGCGGCCGGAGCTCCTCCCACGGACCCCGGCCGGGCGCCCGGCGACGCGGGTCGGCGCGGTCCGCCCCGCGCGGCGGGAGGACTGTCCGCAGCGGTAGCGTCATAGTGGCCGGCACGGTCGCGGCGACAGCCGCCGGACGGGTGGTGCACGCGCGTTTTGACCCGTCCGGGGCAGGACGGTACTCTTGCAGTTCGTTATGTGTATTGGCTTGCTCATTCTCACGTGAGGGGCCCTTACACCGGTCCACCGGGCCGATGACCAGCGACCAGCACGCGGTTTGCGTCACCGCAGTGCGGTCAGGGCTGTCGTGATCGTCCGTGGTGGCCATGTCAGGACCCACTCACTGAAGAAGCGAAGGCTACGACCGTGCGTACGTACAGCCCCAAGCCCGGCGACATCACTCGCCAGTGGTACGTCATCGACGCCCAGGATGTCGTCCTGGGCCGTCTGGCGACCACCGCCGCGAACATCCTGCGGGGCAAGCACAAGCCGATCTACGCGCCCCACGTCGACGCTGGTGACTTCGTCATCATCATCAACGCCGACAAGGTGCACCTCTCCGGCAACAAGAAGACCCAGAAGCTGGCGTACCGCCACTCCGGTTACCCGGGTGGTCTGCGCTCCGTCCGTTACGACGAGCTGCTGGCGAAGAACCCCGAGAAGGCCGTCGAGAAGGCCATCAAGGGCATGATCCCCAAGAACACCCTGGGCCGTCAGGTGCTCTCGAAGCTGAAGGTCTACTCGGGCGACCAGCACCCCCACGCTGCCCAGCAGCCGGTGCCGTTCGAGATCACCCAGGTCGCGCAGTAGTTCCGGCCACCCCCTAAGACTGAAGAGAATCTGAGGAGAATCGTGGCCGAGACCACTGTTGAGCAGCCGGTCGAAGAGACTGAGCTCGTCGACGTCGAGAACTACACCACCGAGTCCGAGGTCCCCGTCGAGGGCGAGTACACCTCCGAGTCGATGGCGTCCCGCTTCGGTGACCCGCAGCCGGCCGCCGGCCTGGGCCGCCGCAAGAACGCCATCGCGCGTGTGCGCATCGTGCCGGGCAGCGGCAAGTGGAAGGTCAACGGGCGCACGCTCGAGGACTACTTCCCGAACAAGGTCCACCAGCAGGAAGTCAACGAGCCCTTCAAGGTGCTCGAGCTCGACGGCCGCTACGACGTCATCGCCCGCATCTCGGGTGGCGGCGTCTCCGGTCAGGCCGGTGCCCTGCGCCTCGGCGTGGCCCGCGCGCTGAACGAGGCGGACGTGGACAACAACCGCCCGGCGCTGAAGAAGGCCGGTTACCTCAAGCGTGACGACCGTGCGGTCGAGCGCAAGAAGGCCGGTCTCAAGAAGGCCCGCAAGGCCCCGCAGTACAGCAAGCGTTAATCGCTGCCTGCTTCGTACGTTCGTTCGCCCCGGCGGCACGCTGTGTGCCGCCGGGGCGTTCGTTTATCACAGCCGTGGGCGTATAACGGCATAAGGCGTTCAAAGCTTTGGCTGCTCGGATGCTTATAGAAGCCTCATAACGGCTTCCCTTACTTTCTGAGTCCTCGTCAGGGTCGAGGGTCTCGGACGGTTTCTTCGGGATTTCCGATAGTTCGGAGGACAGCAAGTGGGACGACTCTTCGGCACGGACGGCGTGCGCGGTGTCGCCAATGCGGATCTGACGGCCGAGTTGGCACTCGGTCTCTCCGTCGCGGCGGCTCACGTACTGGCCGAGGCGGGTACGTTCGAGGGCCACCGGCCGGTGGCGATCGTCGGGCGGGACCCGCGCGCGTCCGGGGAGTTCCTGGAGGCCGCCGTGGTCGCGGGCCTGGCCAGCGCGGGCGTGGACGTCCTGCGGGTCGGTGTGCTGCCCACCCCCGCGGTGGCGTATCTCACCGGCGCGCTCGGCGCCGACCTCGGCGTGATGCTCTCGGCGAGCCACAACGCGATGCCCGACAACGGCGTCAAGTTCTTCGCCCGCGGCGGGCACAAACTCGCCGACGAGCTGGAGGACCGGATCGAGGCCGTCTACGAGGAGCACCGCACCGGCGCTCCCTGGGACCGCCCGACCGGCGCCGGCGTCGGCCGGGTGTCGTCGTACGAGGAGGGCTTCGACAAGTACGTCGCCCACCTGATCAGCGTGCTCCCGAACCGGCTCGACGGGCTGAAGGTCGTCCTGGACGAGGCGCACGGCGCCGCGGCCCGGGTGTCGCCGGAGGCCTTCACGCGCGCCGGTGCGGAGATCGTGACGATCGGCGCGGAGCCGGACGGCCTCAACATCAACGACGGCTGCGGCTCCACCCACCTGGACCTGCTGAAGGCCGCCGTCCTGGAGCACGGCGCCCACCTGGGCATCGCGCACGACGGTGACGCCGACCGCTGCCTCGCCGTGGACCACACCGGCGCGGAGGTCGACGGCGACCAGATCCTCGCCGTGCTCGCGCTCGCGATGCGGGAGCGCTCGGCCCTGCGGTCCGACACCGTGGTCGCGACGGTCATGTCGAACCTGGGCTTCACGCTCGCCATGGAACGCGAGGGGGTCTCCCTGGTGCAGACGGCGGTCGGCGACCGCTACGTCCTGGAGGAGATGAAGCGGCACGACTACGCCCTGGGCGGCGAGCAGTCGGGCCACGTCATCATCCTCGACCACGCGACCACCGGCGACGGCACGCTGACCGGGCTGCTGCTGGCCGCGCGGGTCGCCGAGACCGGCCGTACGCTCCGGGACCTCGCGTCCGTCATGGAGCGGCTGCCGCAGGTGCTCGTCAACGTGCCGGACGTCGACAAGTCACGCGTGAACACCTCCGCCGAGCTGGCCGCCGCCGTCACCGAGGCCGAGCGCGAACTCGGCTCCACCGGGCGGGTGCTGCTCCGCTCGTCCGGCACCGAGCCGCTGGTGCGCGTGATGGTCGAGGCCGCCGACATCGACCACGCCCGGTCCGTCGCCGGACGCCTCGCCGACGCGGTGAAGTCCGCGCTCGGCTAGGACACGACCTCTCAGCCGATCGACGCCGGCTCCCGCTCACGCTGCCTGGCCCAGAACCACTTCTGGGCCAGCAGCGTGAGCGTGCCGGCCACCACGATGCCGAACAGGTTCAGCAGCAGCTGCTCCGTCGATCCCCAGGTCTGGCCGGTGTCCCCGTAGCTCAGCGCCACGGCCGCGTTCGCCGCTGCCGGGACGGTCGTCACGGAGATGGCGACGCCGACCAGGGCGCCGGACTTCGCGGACGTCAGCGAGAGCGTGCCGGCCGCCCCGGCGAGGACCGCCACGACGAACGAGAACCAGTCGGGGGCGTACACGAAGCCGGTGTTGGGCCGCTTGCCCTCCAACTGCGCCTCGGTGAACAGGCCGACGGCGTCCATGAAGTGGCTGAAGCCCACCGTCACCGCCATCGCCACCGCGAACCCGACCAGCAGCGCGACCAGCGAACGCAGCGCCAGACGCGGGGTGCGCTGCACGATCGCGGTGCAGATGCCGGCCAGCGGCCCGAACTCCGGGCCCACCGCCATGGCGCCCACGATGAGGATCGCGTTGTCCAGCACGACACCGCAGGACGCGATCATCGTCGCCAGCGTGATGAACGCGACGTAGGTGACCGACAGCGTCGACTCCTCGTGCGTCGCGTCGGTCAGGTGCTCCCACAGCACCGCGTCGGCGCCCTCGCCCGGAGCCTCGTCCTCCGCCTTGTCGGCGCGCTTGGACAGCGACAGGTCGATGTTCTCCACCGCGATGGAACCGCTCCGGTCGAGGCCCAGCCCCTGGAGCGCGCTGAGCAGTCCGTCACCGGCCTCGCGCGCCACGTCGCACAGCACCACGTCCCCGGCGGGGTTGCGCGCGGCGCCGGGCACCACGACGAGATGCGTGGTGCCGACCGTCCGCTCGATGAGCCGGACCACGTCGTCGGTCGCGTCGGAGGGCGTGATCAGGCGCAGATGCAGCATGGCGGCAGCGTAACGGTCAGAGTTTGCGCAGACTCAGGCGCTGCACCTTGTGGTCCGGGCCCTTGCGGACGACGAGGGTGGCGCGGCCCCGCGTGGGCGCCACGTTCTCCAGCAGGTTGGGCTTGTTGATGGTCCGCCAGGTCGTGCGCGCGTAGTCGAGGGCCTCCTCCTCCGAGACCTGGGTGTACTTGCGGAAGTACGAGGAGGGGTTCTGGAAGGCGGTCGCGCGCAGCTTGCGGAAGCGGTTGAGGTACCAGCGCTCGATGTCCTCGGCACGCGCGTCCACGTACACGCTGAAGTCGAAGTAGTCGGCGAGTCCGACGCGGGTGCGGCCGTCCTTGCCGGGGAGGGCGGGCTGCAGCACGTTCAGGCCCTCGACGATGAGGATGTCGGGGCGTCGGACCGTCAGCTTCTGGTCCGGCACGATGTCGTAGATGAGGTGCGAGTAGACGGGCGCGGTGACCTCGGCCTTGCCGGCCTTGATGTCGGCGACGAAGCGGGTCAGGGCGCGCCGGTCGTAGGACTCCGGGAAGCCCTTGCGGGACATCAGGCCGCGCGCCTGGAGCTCCTTCGTGGGGAGCAGGAACCCGTCCGTGGTCACCAGCTCGACCCGCGGGTGCTCGGGCCAGCGGGACAGCAGCGCCTGGAGGAGACGCGCCACCGTGGACTTGCCGACCGCGACGGACCCCGCGACGCCTATGACGAAGGGCGTGCCGGACTGGGAGCCCTGCTCGCCGAGGAACGTGTTGAGGGCGCCGCGCAGCCCGTCGGTGGCCCCGACGTACAGGTTGAGGAGTCGGGACAGCGGGAGGTAGATGTCCCGGACCTCGTCCAGGTCGATGACGTCGCCCAGACCGCGCAGCTTCTCGACCTCCTCGGCGTTCAGCGGGAGCGGCGTCTTCTCACGCAGCACACTCCACTCGGCACGGGTGAGGTCGACGTAGGGAGTCGCCTCCGGCCTGGGCCGGTGGGCGCTCCGCGGCGACGCGGGGACCGGAGAGATCACAGTCCATTGTTACGGGCATTTGAACGGGGCGTGAGGTGGGATCCGTCACGCACTCCCGGGTGACTGCCCTGTCCCAGGTCTGGACCGGAGCCGTCCGCGGGGATAGGTTCCCGCCATCCGGGAGGCAGAGCCGCCCTCCGGAAGCGCGGGGGTTGGGAGTGGCGAACGCCATGCACATCCGTGATTTCGCACGCCGCAGGACCGCGCCGCCCGCCACTACGGCGGCGTCCGCCGATCTCGCCGGGCGCGTGTGGAGCGAACTGGCCGTCGACCTGCCCGACGAGGACCTGGGCGAGGACCTCGGCGACTGTCTCGCCCTGTACGAGCTGGGCAGCAAACCGCGCTGCGAGGAGGTCGAGTACCTGGGGATGGTCCAGGACGCGATCGAACGGATCGAGCGCGGGGACTGACCCGGCCGGGGCCGCAATCTCCGATATCGGGCACGCGCTGCCGGGCCGGGACCGGGGCGGGCCCTTAGGCTGCCAGCCATGTGCGGAATCGTGGGATACGTGGGGTCGCAGTCGGCACTCGATGTGGTGGTGGCCGGCCTGAAGCGGCTGGAGTACCGGGGATACGACTCGGCGGGCGTCGCCGTGCTCGCGGACGGCGGGCTCGCCGCCGCGAAGCGGGCCGGGAAGCTGGTCAACCTGGAGAAGGAGCTGGTCGACCGGCCGCTGCCGAGCGGTTCGACCGGCATCGGGCACACCCGCTGGGCCACGCACGGCGGCCCCACGGACGCGAACGCCCACCCTCACCTGGACAACGCCGGCCGCGTCGCGGTCGTGCACAACGGCATCATCGAGAACTTCGCCGCGCTGCGCGCCGAGCTGGCCGAGCGCGGGCACGACCTGACCTCGGAGACGGACACCGAGGTGGTGGCGCACCTGCTCGCCGAGGAGTTCTCCTCGTGCGCCGACCTCGCGGAGGCGATGCGGCTGGTGTGCCGCCGGCTGGAGGGCGCGTTCACGCTGGTCGCGGTGCACGCGGACGAGCCGGACGTGGTCGTCGGGGCGCGGCGGAACTCGCCCCTCGTGGTGGGCGTGGGGGAGGGCGAGGCGTTCCTCGCCTCGGACGTCGCCGCGTTCATCGCCCACACCCGGTCGGCGATCGAGCTGGGCCAGGACCAGGTGGTGGAGCTGCGCCGGGACGGGGTGACGGTCACCGGCTTCGACGGCAGTACCGCCGACGTGCGGTCGTACCACGTCGACTGGGACGCCTCGGCGGCCGAGAAGGGCGGCTACGACTACTTCATGCTCAAGGAGATCGCCGAGCAGCCCAAGGCGGTCGCCGACACCCTGCTGGGGCGCATCGACGGGTCCGGTTCGCTGTCGCTGGACGAGGTGCGGATCCCCGCCTCGGTGCTGCGCGAGATCGACAAGGTCGTCATCGTGGCCTGCGGTACCGCCTTCCACGCGGGGCTGATCGCCAAGTACGCCATCGAGCACTGGACCCGGGTGCCCTGCGAGGTGGAGCTGGCCAGCGAGTTCCGCTACCGCGACCCGATCCTCGACCCGCGGTCCCTCGTGATCGCCATCTCGCAGTCCGGCGAGACCATGGACACCCTGATGGCGCTGCGGCACGCCCGTGAGCAGGGGTCGCGGGTGCTGGCGATCTGCAACACCAACGGGTCGACGATCCCGCGGGAGTCGGACGCGGTGCTCTACACGCACGCGGGCCCCGAGGTCGCCGTCGCCTCCACGAAGGCGTTCCTCACCCAGCTCGTGGCCTGCTACCTGGTGGCGCTGTACCTCGGCCAGGTGCGCGGCACCAAGTGGGGCGACGAGATCCGCGCGGTGGTCCGGGACCTGGCGGAGATCGCCCGTTCGGTGGAACGGGTGCTGGAGACCATGGAGCCGGTGCGGGAGCTCGCCCGTTCGCTCGCCGACAAGAACACGGTGCTGTTCCTGGGCCGGCACGTCGGATACCCGGTGGCACTCGAAGGCGCCCTGAAGCTGAAGGAGCTGGCGTACATGCACGCCGAGGGCTTCGCGGCGGGCGAGCTGAAGCACGGGCCGATCGCGCTGATCGAGGAGGACCTGCCGGTCGTCGTGGTCGTCCCCTCGCCGCGCGGCCGCTCGGTCCTGCACGACAAGATCGTCTCCAACATCCAGGAGATCCGGGCGCGGGGGGCGCGCACGATCGTGATCGCGGAGGAGGGGGACGAGGCGGTGGTGCCGTACGCGGACCATCTGATCCGGGTCCCGGTCACCCCGACCCTGCTCCAGCCGCTGGTGACGACGGTCCCGCTCCAGGTGTTCGCCTGCGAGCTGGCCACGGCCCGCGGCAACGAGGTCGACCAGCCCCGCAACCTCGCCAAGTCCGTGACGGTGGAGTGACGCGGGGCCCGCGGGCGGCGCCGGTGCCCCGCGCCTTAGGGTGCGGGGCATGAGCATCATCGGGGTCGGCATCGACGTGGCCGAGATCGACCGGTTCCGGGTGTCGCTTGAGCGGACGCCCGGACTGGCCGAACGGCTGTTCCTGGAACGGGAGCTGCTCCTGCCGAGCGGTGAGCGCCGGGGCATCGCGTCCCTGGCGGCGCGCTTCGCGGCGAAGGAGGCGCTCGCCAAGGCGCTGGGCGCCCCGGCGGGCCTGCACTGGACGGACGCCGAGGTCTACGTCGAGGACAGCGGCCGGCCGCGACTGCGGGTGACGGGGACGGTGGCGGCATGGGCGGCCGAACTGGGCGTCCGGTCCTGGCATGTGTCGCTGAGTCACGACGCGGGCGTGGCGTCGGCGGTGGTGGTGGCGGAGGGATAGCCGGCAGGGCGGCACCGCTCCGGCGGGGCGTCATCGTGCCGGTTCCCCGTCCGGGGGTCCGGACTCCAGCGGTGCCTGCTGATGGGGCGGGTCGCGTGCGGCGGTGGGGCGTGGTGGTGCCGGGCTGCGTGCGGCGGTGGGGCGTGGGGATGCCGGGCTGCGTACGGCGGTGAGTTGTCGTGGTCGGCCGGGTCGCGTACGTCGGCCGGGCGGGGCAGGGGCGCGCACCGCGGTGCGACGTGGGGGTGCCGGGTCGCGCACGGCGATGGGTCCGGTAGTGGTGTGGGCCCTGTACGGCGGTGGGTTGTGGCCGGTGGCCTGGTCTGCGTACGCCGGCCGGGCGGGGCAGGGCGCGGGGGCGACGGCGGTACGGGACACTCGACGTATGCGTACTGCGTACAGCGTGGAGACCGTGCGGACTGCTGAGCGGGAGCTGATGGCGCGGCTCCCGGAAGGAGCGTTGATGCAGCGCGCGGCGGCCGGACTCGCCGCCGCCTGCGCTCAGTTGCTGGGGCGGGTGTACGGCAGCCGGATCGTGCTGCTGGTCGGGAGCGGGGACAACGGCGGGGACGCCCTGTACGCGGGGGCCCGGCTCGCCCGCCGCGGCGCCGGTGTCACCGCCGTGCTGACGGCACCCGGACGCACCCACGCGGACGGCCTGACGGCGTTGCGGCGCGCGGGCGGCGGCACGGTCGCCCCCGGTGCCGCCGAACCGCTGATCCGGCGGGCCGACCTGGTGGTCGACGGCATCGTCGGCATCGGCGGCAGGGGCGGTCTCCGGGACGAGGCCGCCGTGCTGGCCGAACACGCCGCGAGGTCCCGGGCGGCCGTCGTCGCCGTGGACCTGCCGAGCGGGGTCGAGGCCGACACCGGCGAGCTGTCCGGGGCGGCCGTGCGCGCCGACCTGACGGTGACCTTCGGGACCCACAAGGCCGCCCTGCTGGTCGATCCGGCGCGCGAGTACGCCGGTTCCGTACGGCTCGTCGACATCGGGCTCGACCTGCCCGTCACGCCCGAACTGGAGGCGTTGCAGCACGCGGACGTGGCGGCCCTGCTGCCCGCGCCCTCCGCGGAGAGCGACAAGTACCGGCGCGGTGTCGTGGGCATCGCCGCCGGCTCCGCGCGCTATCCGGGCGCCGCCGTGCTGGCCGTGGCCGGCGCGCTGCGGGGCGGCGCGGGGGCCGTTCGGTACGTCGGGGCGGCCGGGGACGCCGTGATCGCCCGGTTCCCCGAGACGCTGGTGTCCGACCGGGGGCCCCGGCAGGCCGGCCGGGTCCAGGCCTGGGTGGTGGGCCCCGGCGCCGGGGACGACGCGTCCGCGGTGACCGAGGTGCTCGCGGCGGACGTGCCCGTGCTGATCGACGCGGACGGGCTGCGGCTCGCCGACCGCGAGGCCGTACGGGGGCGTACGGCGCCCACCCTGCTGACCCCGCACGCCGGGGAGGCCGCCGCGCTGCTCGGGGTCGCCCGCGAGGAGGTCGAGCGGTCCCGGCTGACCTCGGTGCGGGAACTCGCCGGGCTCTACGGGGCGACGGTGCTGCTCAAGGGGTCGACGACGCTGGTCGCCGACGCGGCGGGCGGGGCGGTGCGGGTGAACGCCACGGGGACGTCGTGGCTGGCCACCGCCGGGAGCGGGGACGTGCTGTCGGGGCTGGCCGGGTCGTTGCTCGCGTCGGGGCTCTCCGCGGTGGACGCGGGGAGTGTCGCCGCGTATCTGCACGGGCTGGCGGGGAGGTTCGCCTCCGGCGGGGCTCCCGCGGGGGCGCACGATGTCGCCGACGCGATTCCGGACGCGTGGCGGGACGTACGGGGCTAGCCGCCCGCCTTGCCGGGGGTCCCTTCGCCCGAGGTGGGTGAAGGTCCCCCGGGGTGGGCGAAGGTGCCCGAGCGTCGGGCGAGTTTCCCCCGGTGAACGGGGCCGGGACAGGGTGTCTCGCCCCCTCCGCCCCTTCCCTTCCCGTCCCCGCGGGCTGCGCCCCCGGACCCCCCTGTCGCGCTGCGCGCTCGTCCTCAAACGCCGGATGGGCTGACAGCCGCCCCCGCGGGCTCTTGGCATGCGCTCGTCCTCGAACCGGACCGGCTGAACCACGCTCGTCGGGGCTGCGGCAGCGGTGGGGGTCGGCTCTGAGACACTGGGGGCGCCATGACTGAGACAGCACATCTGCGCGCCCGCGCCGAGATCGACCTGGCCGCACTGCGGGCCAACGTGCGGACCCTGCGCGCCCACGCGCCCGGCGCGGCCCTCATGGCCGTCGTCAAGTCGGACGCGTACGGCCACGGGGCGGTGCGCTGTGCCCGGGCCGCGTCCGAGGCGGGGGCCGACTGGCTCGGCACCGCCACGCCGGAGGAGGCGCTGGCGCTGCGCGCGGCCGGGCTGGACGGGCGCATCATGTGCTGGCTGTGGACTCCCGGCGGGCCCTGGCGGCAGGCGGTGGAGGCCGGGATCGACGTGTCGGTGAGCGCGATGTGGGCGTTGCGGGAGGTCGTCGAGGCCGCCCGGGACGCGGGTGCCGCCGCACGCGTGCAGCTGAAGGCCGACACGGGCCTCGGCCGCAACGGCTGCCAGCCCGCCGACTGGCCCGAACTGGTCGCCGAGGCGCTGCGGGCCGAGCGGGCGGGCCTCGTCCGGATCACCGGGCTCTGGTCCCACTTCGCCCGCGCCGACGAACCGGGCCACCCCTCGATCGAGGCCCAGCTCACCCTTTTCCGCGAGATGGTGGCGTACGCGGAGGAGCGCGGCGCCGACCCCGAGGTGCGGCACATCGCCAACTCGCCGGCGACGCTGACGCTGCCCGAGAGCCACTTCGACCTCGTCCGCACCGGGATCGCGGTGTACGGGATCTCGCCCAGCCCCGAGATCGGTACGCCCGCCGACTTCGGACTGCGTCCGGTGATGACGCTCAGCGCGTCGCTCGCGCTGGTGAAGCACGTACCGGGCGGTCACGGCGTCAGCTACGGGCACCACTACGTCACCCCGGGCGAGACGACCCTCGGTCTCGTGCCCGTCGGCTACGCGGACGGCATCCCGCGCCACGCCTCGGGCACCGGTCCCGTGCTGGTCGGCGGGAAGTGGCGGACGGTCGCCGGCCGGGTCGCGATGGACCAGTTCGCCGTCGACCTCGGCGGGGACGAGCCGCCGGCCGGTGCCGAGGCGGTGCTGTTCGGCCCGGGCGACCGCGGTGAACCGACCGCCGAGGACTGGGCGCAGGCGGCCGGCACGATCGCGTACGAGATCGTCACCCGCATCGGAACCCGCGTCCCGCGCGTCTACGTCGGAGAAGGACCGAACGCCTGACGCGGCCGCCCGGGGACCGGGCGGCGACAAATGAACAAGGTGAAGTCCGGACAGCCGCGGGTAACCGGCATACGGTGACGGTCACCTGCGCAGGACAACAGGACATGGCCCGCCCGACGGCGCCCGCGCCCCGGGTGCCGGCGCCCACGGCGGCACCCGACCATCCGGACCCGGCCCTGGACCCGGCCCCGGACGACAGCCGGCAGCCCGGCGAAGAGGAGCGGTACGTGAGCGAGAGCAGCGCGGAGGCGGTCGCGGACGCCGCGGCGGCCGCCGCCTCCGCCGCCGGTGCCGCGGGGAACTGGCGCAGGGCCGGTTTCGCCGGTGCCGCGATAGGCGTGGTCGCCGCGGGCGCCGCCGCCGGCGTGGCGATCGAGCGGCTCACCGTCGGCCGCGGCATGCGCAGGAAGGCCCGGCTCGCGCTCGACTCCACGGGTCCCTACGGCTCGCTGCGCGGCACCCCGGGCAAGGCGTACGCCGACGACGGCACCGAGCTGTACTACGAGGTGGACGAGGTCGAGACGGACGCCGCGCTCAGCCCGCGCCGCCGCCGTCTCTTCGGCCGGAAGGCCCCGGCGCCGGTCACCGTCGTCTTCAGCCACGGCTACTGCCTCAACCAGGACTCCTGGCACTACCAGCGGGCCGCGCTGCGCGGGGTGGTGCGCACCGTGCACTGGGACCAGCGCAGCCACGGCCGCTCCGGGCGCGGGGTCGCCCAGGTGCAGGACGGGCAGCCGGTCACGATCGACCAGCTCGGCCACGACCTGAAGGCCGTCATCGACGCCGCCGCCCCCGAGGGCCCGATCGTGCTGGTCGGCCACTCGATGGGCGGCATGACCCTGATGGCCCTCGCCGACCAGTACCCCGAGCTGATCCGCGACCGGGTCGTCGCCGTCGCGCTGGTCGGTACGTCGTCGGGGCGGCTCGGCGAGGTCAACTTCGGGCTGCCGGTCGCCGGCGTCAACGCGGTGCGGCGCGTGCTGCCGGGGGTGCTGAAGGCGCTGGGGCAGCGGGCGGAGCTGGTGGAGAAGGGGCGGCGGGCCACGGCGGACCTGTTCGCGGGCGTCATCAAGCGGTACTCGTTCGCGTCCCGGGAGGTGGACCCGGCGGTCGAGCGGTTCGCCGAGCGGATGATCGAGGGCACGCCGATCGACGTGGTCGCCGAGTTCTACCCGGCGTTCACCGAGCACGACAAGACCGAGGCGCTCGTGCACTTCGCGGAGCTGCCTGTGCTGGTGCTGGCCGGGGTGGGCGACCTGGTGACCCCGAGCGAGCACAGCGAGGCCATCGCGGACCTGCTGCCGGAGGCCGAACTGGTCCTCGTGCCGGACGCCGGGCACCTCGTGATGCTGGAGCATCCCGAGGTCGTCATAGACCGCCTCGCGGACCTCCTCATGCGCGCGGGAGCCGTCCCGGCAGGGGCTACCGTGGGTGGCTATGGAAGCACCAGCAGCACCGTACGACCCGGCTGAGCCCGCCGCGGGGGGCGTCAGCGTCCGGATCACCGTCACCTCCCCCGAACAGATGCAGGAGCTGGGCCGCCGCATGGCCGGGCTGCTGCGCGCCGGTGACCTCGTCATGCTGAACGGCGAGCTCGGCGCGGGCAAGACCACGCTGACCCGCGGGCTCGGTGAGGGCCTCGGCGTCCGGGGCGCGGTCACCTCCCCGACCTTCGTCATCGCCCGCGTCCACCCGTCCCTCGGCGACGGGCCGCCGCTGGTGCACGTGGACGCGTACCGGCTCGGCGGCGGTCTCGACGAGATGGAGGACCTCGATCTCGACGTGTCGCTGTCCGACTCGCTGATCGTCGTGGAGTGGGGCGAGGGCAAGGTCGAGGAGCTGACCGACGACCGGCTGCACGTGGTGATCCACCGCGCCGTCGGCGACACCACGGACGAGGTCCGGCACGTCACGCTGACCGGGCTCGGCGGGCGCTGGGCGACGGCGGACCTGGGTGTGCTCGCGCGCTGACGGGCCGGCGCCGGGGCCGCCGCGTGCGGGCGGAGCGGGAACGTTCCGACAAGACGTCGGCAACATGTTGCACAGGGCGTCCCGGCCGTGGTCACATGGACACCAGCTCGTAGTTAGGTCTACCTAACCACGCTTGCCCCCGCGGCCCCAGGAGGCGTCCATGCCGACTTCAGAACGAGACGAGGCGCTGCCGCGCGTGCTGGCCGCCGTGTCCATGCGGGACCTGCTGGCCTCGTGCGCGGCGGCCGACGCGGTGTCCACCCCGCCGCCCGCGCCCGCGCCGCCCCGCGCCGAGCCCACGGACCTGCGGCACCCGGAAGCCGCCTGATCCCTGGGCTTTCACGGTCCTACGGCGCCGGGAAGCCGCCTGGCCTCCGGGCTTGCACGGTTCCGCGGCGCCCGGAAGCCGCCTGACCTCCGGGTGCCGGGCGGCCCGGCGGGGCGGTTACTTGATGACGACGACCTTCTGGCCGATCGTCGCGAAGTCCCACATGGCGTCGCCGTCCTCGCGGGACTCGCGGATGCCGCCGGTCTTCGCGGCCGATGTCGGGCCGGCGGTGGACCCGCTGACGGCCGCGCTGAACCCGATCGCGACGCCCTGGTTGGAGGCGAAGCGGACCACGTGCTCGATCGGTGTGCCGTCCGAGCCCGTCACGGCGTTCGACCGGGACGTGACCGTGTAGGTGGCGGGGAGCGGGTCGACCGCGCTCGGCGTGACCTTGAAGGTGCGCCTGACCTTGTCGCCCGCGCCGACGAGCCAGACCCGGTCGTCGTCGAGCGAGTAGACGACGCGCTCGCCGGTGCCGGACCGGGCGGGGAGCGCCGCCGGGTTCTTCTTGTCCCTGGGCGCCTTCGACGTGGTGGCCGAGGGCGACGCGGCCGCATGCGGTTTCCCCAGCGTGTCCGGCACGTTGGCCGACGCCTGGTAGGCGAGGAATCCGACTGCGGCGACGGCCGCCGCGGTGAGCCCGGCCACGAATCCCGAGCTGCTCCTAGCCACCTTGTGTGCCCACCTCTCGTACCACGTACCTGCCCTGTACGTCCTTTGTGGTGACGGTAGCAGCCGGGGCGCGGCAGACCGGGGCGGCCGTGCCCCGGCCCCCGGCGCCGTAGGCTGTTTGCGTGCTCTTGCTCGCTCTGGATACCGCCACCCCCGCCGTCACCGTCGCCCTGCACGACGGGACGTCCGTCGTCGCCTCGTCGAGCCAGGTGGACGCACGGCGGCACGGGGAACTGCTGCTGCCCGCCGTCGACCGGGTCCTCGCCGAGGCGGGTACGCGGATCGACTCCGTCACCGGCGTCGTCGTCGGCGTGGGCCCCGGTCCCTACACGGGACTTCGGGTGGGCCTGATGACCGCCGACACCTTCGGACTCGCCCTCGGCGTCCCGGTGCACGGCCTGTGCACCCTCGACGCCCTCGCCTACGGCTCCGGCCTCGACGAGCCCTTCGTCGTCGCCACGGACGCGCGCCGCAAAGAGGTCTACTGGGCGCGGTACGCCGACGCCCGGACGCGCGTGGGCGAGCCCGCCGTCGACCGGCCCGCCGAGATCGCGGAGGCGGTCGCCGGGCTGCCCGCCGTCGGCGCCGGCGCGCTGCTCTACCCCGACACCTTCCCGGTGGCCCGCGAACCCGAGCACGTCGCGGCGGCGGCGCTGGCCGCGCTGGCCGCGGAGAGGCTCGCCGCGGGGGAGGAACTGCCCGCCCCCAGGCCGCTGTACCTGCGCCGACCCGACGCCCAGGTGCCCAAGAACTACAAGGTGGTCACCCCGAAGTGACCGCCGAGCTGCGCGAGATGCGCTGGTGGGACATCGATCCCGTACTGGAGCTGGAGAAGGACCTCTTCCCCGACGACGCCTGGTCGCGGGGCATGTTCTGGTCCGAGCTGGCCCACTCCCGCGGCCCCGAGGCCACCCGGCGCTATGTCGTCGCGAACGAGGGGGAGCGGCTCGTCGGATACGCGGGACTGGCCGCCGCCGGGGACGTGGGCGACGTGCAGACCATCGCCGTCACCCGCGACCAGTGGGGCACCGGCCTCGGCGCACGGCTGCTCACCGAGCTGCTGCGGGCCGCGACCGCCTTCGAGTGCGCCGAGGTCATGCTCGAGTGCCGCGTCGACAACGTCCGGGCGCAGAAGCTGTACGAGCGCTTCGGCTTCGAGGCCATCGGGTTCCGGCGCGGCTACTACCAGCCGGGGAACGTCGACGCCCTGGTGATGCGGCTGCACACGGCATCCGACGGCGGCCCCGCCGCGAACCCGACCTCCGTACAAGGAACACAAGGAACCGAGATCAATGGCTGACGCGCGCGACGAACCCCTCGTCCTCGGCATCGAGACCTCCTGCGACGAGACCGGCGTCGGCATCGTCCGCGGCACCACCCTGCTCGCGGACGCGGTCGCCTCCAGCGTCGACGAGCACGCCCGCTTCGGCGGGGTCGTGCCCGAGGTCGCCTCCCGCGCCCACCTCGAAGCGATGGTGCCGACCATCCAGCGGGCGCTGAAGGACGCGGGCGTGACGGCGAAGGACCTGGACGGCATCGCCGTGACCGCGGGGCCGGGCCTCGCCGGTGCCCTGCTCGTCGGGGTCTCGGCGGCCAAGGCGTACGCCTACGCGCTCGGCAAGCCGCTGTACGGCGTGAACCACCTGGCGTCCCACATCTGCGTGGACCAGCTGGAGCACGGCGCGCTGCCCGAGCCGACGATGGCGCTGCTGGTGTCCGGCGGCCACTCCTCGCTGCTGCTGTCCACGGACATCACCTCCGACGTGCGGCCGATGGGCGCGACCATCGACGACGCGGCGGGTGAGGCCTTCGACAAGATCGCCCGTGTGCTGAACCTCGGCTTCCCGGGCGGCCCGGTCATCGACCGGTACGCCAAGGAGGGCGACCCGGCCGCGATCGCGTTCCCGCGCGGCCTCACCGGCCCCCGCGACCCGGCGTACGACTTCTCCTTCTCCGGTCTCAAGACGGCCGTGGCCCGCTGGATCGAGGCGAAGCGGGCGACGGGCGAGGAGGTGCCGGTGCGCGATGTGGCGGCGTCCTTCCAGGAGGCGGTCGTGGACGTGCTGACGCGCAAGGCCGTCCGTGCCTGCAAGGACCAGGGCGTCGACCATCTGATGATCGGCGGCGGGGTGGCCGCCAACTCGCGGCTGCGGGTGCTGGCGCAGGAGCGCTGCGAGGCCGCCGGGATCCGGCTGCGGGTCCCGCGTCCCAAGCTGTGCACGGACAACGGCGCCATGGTCGCCGCGCTCGGCGCGGAGATGGTCGCCCGCAACCGGGCGCCCTCCGACTGGGACCTGTCGGCGGACTCCTCGCTGCCGGTGACGGACCCGCACGTGCCGGGCACCTCCCACGCCCACGACCACATGCACGAGACGGACAAGGAGAACCTGTACTCGTGACCGTGGCGCTGATGTGGGAGGCCCGGGCCGTCGCCGGACGCGGTGAGGACCTGCTCGCCTGGGTACGGGCGCGGCAGCCGGCGGAGCGGCCCCTGCGCCGGGAGGTCCTGCGGGCGCCGCAGGACCGGGTGCTGGTGATCACGTGGTGGGACGCGGCGTACGACGCCGCGCTCCCGGAGCTGCCCGAGCCGCCCTCTGACCTGGTCGCCCGGGCGGTGCACCGCTGGCGGTTCGAGTCGGTCCCCGAAGCGTCTCCGTAGACCCCTCGGCCCACCCGGCCCGCGAATGTTTCGAGCGTGTCGCCGAATGTTACGGGAACGTGAGGCGGTCAGGGGGGTCCGTCCGGCGGGGCGGCGGGGATACGATCGCGGCCATGAAACCCGTGAAGAGCCCTGAGGCGCAGTCGGCGACGCTGGCCGAGATCGCCCGCGAGGCCGGCGTGTCGGCTCCGACTGTTTCGAAGGTGCTCAACGGGCGGGCCGACGTCGCCCCGGCCACCCGCACCCGCGTCGAGGAACTGCTCCGCGCCTACGGCTACCGGCGCCGCCGGGCCGAGGCGGGCCGCTCGCCCCTCATCGACCTGGTCTTCCACGAGCTGGAGAGCGCCTGGGCGATGGAGGTCATCCGGGGCGTCGAGAACGTCGCGCGGGACGCGGGCCTCAGCGTCGTCCTCTCCGAGAGCGCGGGCCGGCTGACCCCCGGCCGCTCCTGGGCCGACCAGGTCGCGGCCCGCCGGCCGCACGGCGTGATCCTCGTGCTGTCCGGCCTGGACGAGTCGCAGCGGGCGCTGCTGACGAGCCGCTCCATCCCCTTCGTCGTGATGGACCCGGCGGGCGACCCGGGCGCCGACGTGCCCTCCATCGGCGCCACCAACTGGCAGGGCGGCCTGGCCGCGACCCGTCATCTGGTCGAGCTGGGGCACACCCGGATCGGTGCGATCAGCGGGCCCTCGCGGATGATGTGCAGCCGCGCCCGGGTCGACGGCTACCGCGCGGCGCTGGAGACGGCGGGACTGCCCGTCGACCCGGCGCTGATCCGGGCCGGCGACTTCCACCACGAGACCGGCTACCGCGCGGGCCTCGAACTGCTGCGCTCGCCGGACGGCCCGACGGCCGTCTTCGCGGGCAACGACCTCCAGGCCCTCGGTCTGTACGAGGCCGCGCGCGAACTGGGACTGCGCATCCCGGAGGACCTGAGCGTCGTCGGGTTCGACGACCTGCCGGTGGCGCGCTGGGTCGGCCCGCCGCTGACGACGGTCCGGCAGCCGCTCACGGAGATGGCGGAGGCGGCGGCCCGGCTGGTGCTGGAGCTGGGCCGCGAGGAGGAGTCGTCGGCGGCCACGCGGGTGGAGCTGGCAACGAGCCTGGTGGTGCGCAGCAGCACGGCCCCGCCCCCGAGCGGGGACCGGCCCGCGGTGGAGCCCGCCGGGTAGGGCGCGGGCGGCCCGTGGAGTCCGCCGGTCAGGGACAGCGATCGTGTGAGCCCGCCGGTCAGGGACGGCCCCTTGGAGCCCGCCGGCAGCGACGGCTCCCGGAGCCCGCTGGGCGGTGAAGGCCCCGCTGGAGCGGAGCACGTCGGCCGTTCCCGCTCCCCGCCCGGCCGGACTCCGCACGGTCGCCCGACACCCTCGGTGGGCCGGCGCGGCCCTCGCGCAAAAAACTTCGAGGAATCTTGGAACGCGTGTCGATTCCGGTGTCTCCTGGTCGACGCACGGGTGAGAGCGGGGAGAGGCCCCGCTCGGGAAGGGCCGGGCGCGCCCCGGCCGCCGTACCGAAGGAGCCACCATGCCGCGCTACCTCACGATGGTCCGTATCGACGAGAACAACGCCCCCGCCGAGGGACCGAGCCCCGAACTCATGCAGCGGATGGGCGAGTTGATCGAGGAGATGACCAAGGCCGGGGTGCTGCTCGACACCGCCGGGCTCGCCCCGACCGCGCAGGGCACCCGCGTCCGCTGGGAGGACGGCCAGATCTCCGTCACCGACGGCCCGTTCACCGAGACCAAGGAGGTCGTCGGCGGTTACGCGCTGATCCAGGCAAAGGACAAGGCCGAGGCGATCGAGTGGGCGAAGCGGTTCCTGAAGATCCACGAGGAGCACTGGACGGTCACGTCCGAGGTGCGGGAGATCATGGAGGGCTGAGCCTCCGCCCGGCCCGCGGCAGGGCGGATGTGTCAAGGTGGGCTGTGACCGAGCAGCCCACCGCCGCGCCCTCCGCCGCCCAGGCGGTCGAGACGATCTTCCGGATGGAGTCGGCCCGCATCATCGCCGGGGTCGCACGGATCGTGCGGGACGTCGGGATCGCCGAGGAGCTGGCGCAGGACGCGCTGGTCGCCGCGCTGGAGCAGTGGCCGCGCGAGGGGGTCCCCGACAACCCCGGTGCCTGGCTCATGACGACGGCCAGGCGCCGCGCCGTCGACCTCGTCCGCCGCCGGGAGCGCTACGCGCGCAAGCTGGCGGAGGTCGGGCGGGACCTGGAGACGGCCCCGCACCACCTCGACGCACCCGCCGACCCGGACGACATCGACGACGACCTGCTCCGGCTCGTCTTCACCGCGTGCCACCCGGTGCTCTCCGCCGAGGCGCGCATCGCCCTCACCCTGCGGCTGGTCGGCGGCCTGGCCACGCCCGAGATCGCCCGAGCGTTCCTCGTCCCGGAGGCGACGGTCGCCCAGCGCATCGTGCGCGCCAAGCGGATGCTGGCCACGAAGAACGTCGCCTTCGAGGTGCCGTACGGTCCCGAGCGCGAGGCCCGGCTCGGATCGGTCCTGGAGGTCATCTACCTGATCTTCAACGAGGGGTACGCGGCCACCGCGGGCGACGACTGGCTGCGCCCGGCCCTGTGCGAGGACGCCCTGCGGCTGGCCCGCGTGCTGGCCGGGCTGATGCCCAAGGAGCCCGAGGTGCACGCGCTGGCGGCGCTGCTGGAACTCCAGGCGTCCAGGTCGGCCGCCCGCACCGGCCCGTCCGGCGAGCCGGTGCTGCTCCGGGACCAGAACCGCCGCCGCTGGAACCGGATGCTGATCCGGCGCGGGTTCGCGGCGCTCGCCCGCGCCGACGCCGTCTCCACCGGGGCGCCCGGGCCGTACGCCCTCCAGGCCGCGATCGCCGCCTGCCACGCCCAGGCGTATGCGTACGAGGACACGGACTGGCGCACGATCGCCGCCCTGTACGGGCTCCTCGCCGCCCGGTCGCCGTCCCCCGTGGTCGAGTTGAACCGCGCGGTCGCCGTCTCCATGGCCGAGGGCCCCGGGCCGGCCCTCGCCCTGGTGGACGCCCTGGCCGCCGAACCGGCCCTGCGCGGCTACCACTTGCTGCCCAGCGTGCGCGGGGATCTGCTGGCCCGCCTCGGCCGCACGTCCGAGGCCCGCGCCGAGTTCGAGCACGCCGCGTCCCTGGCCCGCAACGAACGCGAACGCGACCTGCTGCGGGATCGCGCGGCGGAGTGCGGCTGAGAACCACCCCCGGCAGGGGGAGGAGCAGCGGCCCGGAACCCGTACGCGGATGCCCGGTCGGTGTCGACGCCCGGGCCGGTCGGAGGACTGACCGCGCCGTGCCCGCGGGCGGTCCGCACCCGTACGCGGGGGAGCCCTTCGGTTGCGGGGCCGGACCGGCGGAGCGCGCCGGTCGGTGGCCGGACCGGCGGAGCCCCGGAGAGGTCGGGGACCCGTGCACGGTGGAGGCTGCCCGCGCCCGGGCCCGTCGCCCGTGGAGCGCCGCCGACGCCGTGAAGTCCCGGACCCCGTGGAGCGCTCACGGCGCCGTGCGTCACGGCCGGCGTCGGGCTACGCCGGGTGTCCGATCAGCATCGTCGGTGCTCCCGCCACCCGGGTGAGGAAGACCGTCGCCGCGTTGCGGCCCTGCGGCTTCACCTTGCGGCGCAGCTCCTCCGGTTCGACGGCCGAGCCGCGCTTCTTGACCGTGAGGATGCCGACCTCCCGCTCCCGCAGCAGCGCCTTCAGCTTCTTCACGTTGAAGGGCATCCGGTCGGTGATCTCGTACGCCGTCGCGTACGGCGTCGGGCGCAGGTGGTCGGAGGTGATGTACGCGATCGTCTCGTCGAGCAGACCCCCGTCGAGCTCCTCGGCCACCTCGGCGACGAGATGGGCGCGGATCGCGGCGCCGTCGGGCTCGTACAGGTAGCGCCCGAGCGGGCGCACCGGCGGGTCGGGCAGGCCCCGGCCCCGCAGTCCGCGCGGGCCCGGCAGCAGGGTGGCCCGGATCAGCCCGGGCTCCGTGCCGAACCACAGCACGGCCTCCTTCACGTCCCCGCCGTCCGAGATCCACTCGGCCTCGGCCTCGGCCGGGACCGCCTCGTGCGGGATGCCGGGCGCGATCTTCAGCGCGGCCCGCGGTGCCCTCAGCGCCGTCGCGGTCGCCCAGGACAGCGGCGGCGAGTACGCCTCGGGGTCGAAGATCCGGCCCCGGCCGCCGCGCCGGGCGGGGTCCACGAAGACGGCGTCGTACGCGTCGGTGGCCACCTCGGTGACGTCCGCCTCGCGCACCTCGATCAGGTCCGCGAGACCCAGCGCCTCGGCGTTCGCGCGGGCCGCCGCCGCCGTCAGCGGGTCCCGGTCGACCGCGAGGACCCGGATCCCGGCGCGGGCCAGCGCGATCGCGTCCCCGCCGATGCCGCAGCAGAGGTCGGCGACCGAGCGCACGCCGAGCGCCCGGAACCGCTCCGCGCGGTACGCCGCGACGCTCGTCCGGGTGGACTGCTCCACCCCGTCGGGCGTGAAGAACATCCGCTCCGCGTCCCCGGCCCCGAACTTCGCCACCGCCCGCTGCCGCAGCCGCTCCTGCGCCAGTGCCGCCGTGACCAGGGGCGCCGGGTGCTCGCGGCGCAGCCGGGTCGCGACGGCCAGCTCCCGCGCCGGGTCGGTGCCGCGCACCTCGTCGAGGAGGGCACGGCCCTCGGGGGTGTGCAGGGAGGCGAAGGAGGCCAGCGGGTCCAGGTCGGTCACCGGCCCATTGTGGGCCAGTCGGTGGACGGCGCGCGTCCGGCGGCGGTGTCGGCCCGGGCGGCGGAGGGTGACCTGCGAGGATCCGGCACCATGCGACCAGTACGACAAAATGACGGAAAGCGCCCGGAGCGGACGCTGTTTTGTGGTGCGGCGCTGCGCCGGGCGGCGGCCGCCGGGACGGTGCCGCGCGGGGTCCGGGGCGGCCTCGTGCTGCTCACCGCCGCCGCGCTCGCCGCCGGGTGCGCGGACGCGGGCTCCGGCGTGCGGCCGGCCTCCGGGCAGCAGCCGCTGAACGCCCCGCCCGCCCGCGCGCTGGACGCGTACGCCTCGAAACTGCGCGCCGCGCACGCCGCTCGGGTCGCCGCCGCCAAGCGCTGGGGGCTCGCCAGAGTGCCGCTGACCGCGCCGGCGGCGCCGGAGAAGAAGCCGGTGATCACCACTCGTAAGGGCTTCGAGGTGGACGGCCAGGACGAGCTGCCGCCCGTCTTCACCACCGTCCCCACCAAGGACAAGGTCGTCTTCCTCACCATCGACGACGGCGCCGAGAAGGACCCCGCGTTCCTGCGGATGACGAGCGAGCTGAAGATCCCGTACACCGCCTTCCTCAGCCACTACCTGGCGAAGGAGGACTACGGCTACTTCAGGAGGATGCAGGCCGGGGGCGTCGGCCTGAACAACCACACGCTCCACCACCCCTATCTGCCGAACCTCTCGTACAAGCAGCAGAAACGGGAGATCTGCGGCATGCAGGACATGATGGAGAAGCAGTTCGGCAAGCGGCCGACGCTCTTCCGGCCGCCCTACGGCAACTACAACGAGGACACCCTGCGCGCCGCCGAGTCGTGCGGGATCAAGGCCGCCCCGCTGTGGAACGAGGAGGTCTTCGCCGACCACTGGGACTACCGCGAGTGGGACCGCTCCCTGCACCGCGGCGACATCGTGCTCACCCACTTCCGGGGCCGCGAGGACTGGAAGGGCACCATGGCCGACATGCTCCGCCGCTTCCTGAACAAGGTCACGAACGAGGGGTACGCCGTGGCGCGGCTGGAGGACTACCTGTGAGGGGCGCGGTACGCCCGTCGGTCCGTCCCGCGCGAGCGGAGGGCCGGCGGTGACCGGGCGGACGCGCACCCTGCTCGGCACGCTCCTGGCCCTCGCCCTGCTCGCCGGCGCCACCGGCTGCGCCCAGTCCGTCGACCCGATCGAGCGGCTCGGCAAGAAGGCGGCGCAGCGCGTGCGCCCGCACGGGCAGCAGGGGCCGCCCGCGGACACCCACCGCCGCCAGGGGGCCGCTCCGCCCGGCCGCGCCCCGGGGCCGCCCGGCCGACGGCCGCCCGGGGGCTCCGGGGACCCGGCGCTGCCGCCGGTCGTCGACCGCGTCGCCACCCGCGACAAGGTGGTCTTCCTGACCTTCGACGACAGCGCCGAGCGCGACCCCCGGTTCGTCGCCATGGTCCGTGAACGGCGGCTGCCGGTCAGCATGTTCCTCACGGACCGGGTCGTCGGGCCGGGGTACGGGCACTTCGCCCGGCTGCGGGCGGTCGGCGTGAGCGTGCAGAACCACACGCTCGACCACGCCTCCCTGCGCGGCCTGCCGTACGCGGGCCAGCGCGCCGAGATCTGCGGCCAGCAGGACAAGCTGAAGGAGCGCTTCGGCGTCCGGCCCCGGCTGCTCCGCCCGCCGTACGGAACCTACGACGCCACCACCCTGCGCGCCGCCGCCGACTGCGGCATCACGGCCGTGGTCCTCGGCCGCGAGCCCGGCCCCGGCCGCCTGCGTCCCGGCGACATCCTGCTCGGCACCGACGAGCCCGACCTCGCCGCGACGACCACCCGCCTCCTGCGGCGCATCCGGGCCCAGGGCCTCACCCCGGCCCGGCTGGAGGACTACCTGTGACGCGGCCCGGGGGACCGTCCACGGGACGGTGAATCCCGCGCCGCGCCGCCGCCCGTTTGGCACTCCGCTTGACCGAGTGCTAATCGCAGTCATAGTCTCTGGTCTGGCACTCCCCCCTGGAGAGTGCCAATAGCGACGGGCAGGTCCGGCACCCGCGACGACGGATCCACCTGGTCGCCACCTCAGACAGTTAACCCCGTGAGATCTCCGAAGGGGGAGGTCGGATCGTGACGACCACCAGCTCCAAGGTTGCCATCAAGCCGCTCGAGGACCGCATTGTGGTCCAGCCGCTCGACGCCGAGCAGACCACCGCCTCTGGCCTGGTCATTCCGGACACCGCCAAGGAGAAGCCCCAGGAGGGCGTCGTCCTGGCCGTGGGCCCGGGCCGCTTCGAGAACGGCGAGCGCCTGCCGCTCGACGTGAAGACCGGCGACATCGTGCTGTACAGCAAGTACGGCGGCACCGAGGTGAAGTACAGCGGCGAGGAGTACCTCGTCCTCTCGGCTCGCGACGTGCTCGCGATCATCGAGAAGTAGTTCATCCCAGTTTTGCAGTGAGCTGCGCCCCTGGCCCCCGCGATCTTGATAAGCCGGGCGCTGGGGGCGCAGTTCGTTTCTCCCAAGTTTTCCGAGAGGGCTGAATCGCTCCATGGCGAAGATCCTGAAGTTCGACGAGGACGCCCGTCGCGCCCTTGAGCGCGGCGTCAACAAGCTTGCCGACACGGTGAAGGTGACGATCGGCCCCAAGGGCCGCAACGTCGTCATCGACAAGAAGTTCGGCGCCCCCACCATCACCAACGACGGTGTGACCATCGCCCGCGAGGTAGAGGTCGAGGACCCGTACGAGAACCTCGGCGCCCAGCTGGTGAAGGAGGTGGCGACCAAGACCAACGACATCGCGGGTGACGGTACGACCACCGCCACCGTGCTGGCCCAGGCGCTCGTCCGCGAGGGCCTGAAGAACGTCGCCGCCGGCGCGTCCCCCGCCCTGCTCAAGAAGGGCATCGACGCCGCCGTCAAGGCCGTGTCCGAGGAGCTCCTCGCGACCGCCCGCCCGATCGACGAGAAGTCCGACATCGCCGCCGTCGCCGGTCTGTCCGCCCAGGACAGCCAGGTCGGCGAGCTCATCGCCGAGGCGATGGACAAGGTCGGCAAGGACGGTGTCATCACCGTCGAGGAGTCCAACACCTTCGGTCTTGAGCTGGACTTCACCGAGGGCATGGCCTTCGACAAGGGCTACCTGTCGCCGTACTTCGTGACGGACCAGGAGCGCATGGAGGCCGTCCTCGAGGACCCGTACATCCTCATCCACCAGGGCAAGATCTCCTCGATCCAGGACCTGCTGCCGCTGCTGGAGAAGGTCATCCAGACCAACTCCTCCAAGCCGCTGCTGATCATCGCCGAGGACGTCGAGGGCGAGGCCCTGTCGACCCTGGTCGTGAACAAGATCCGCGGCACGTTCAACGCCGTCGCGGTGAAGGCCCCCGGCTTCGGCGACCGCCGCAAGGCGATGCTCGGCGACATGGCCACCCTCACCGGTGCCACCGTCATCGCCGAGGAGGTCGGCCTCAAGCTCGACCAGGTCGGCCTGGACGTGCTCGGCACCGCCCGCCGCGTGACCGTCACCAAGGACGACACCACCCTCGTCGACGGTGGCGGCAACTCCGAGGACGTCGTCGGCCGGGTCAACCAGATCAAGGCCGAGATCGAGGCCACGGACTCCGACTGGGACCGCGAGAAGCTCCAGGAGCGCCTCGCGAAGCTGGCCGGCGGCGTGTGCGTGATCAAGGTCGGCGCCGCCACCGAGGTGGAGCTGAAGGAGAAGAAGCACCGCCTGGAGGACGCCATCTCCGCGACCCGCGCCGCGGTCGAGGAGGGCATCGTCTCCGGTGGTGGCTCCGCGCTCGTCCACGCCGTGAAGGTCCTCGAGGGCAACCTCGGCAAGACCGGCGACGAGGCCACGGGTGTCGCGGTCGTCCGCCGCGCCGCCGTCGAGCCGCTGCGCTGGATCGCCGAGAACGCCGGCCTGGAGGGTTACGTCATCACCTCCAAGGTCGCCGAGCTCGACAAGGGCCAGGGCTTCAACGCCGCGACCGGCGAGTACGGCGACCTGGTCAAGGCCGGCGTCATCGACCCGGTCAAGGTCACCCGCTCCGCCCTGGAGAACGCGGCGTCCATCGCCTCCCTGCTCCTCACGACCGAGACCCTGGTCGTCGAGAAGCCGGCCGAGGACGAGGGCGACGCGGGCCACGGCCACGGTCACGGCCACTCCCACTGAGGTCGCAAGCGCACCGAGGCAGCCCCTCTCCCCCTCGGGGGAGGAGCGGCACGCCTTCCGGAAGCCTCCCTCTCCCCGTCCGGGGCGAGGGAGGCTTCCTCCGTTTCCGGAGCGGCCGGCCGGTCCGGGATCAGGACCAGGCGATCTCGCCCTCCCGCGACACGAAGCGCCCGGTGCCGGCGCCGGACCCCTCGGTGGCGAGGGCGACGATCGCGTCCGTGCCCTCGGTGACGGTCTGCGGGCCGCTGTGCCCGTTGAGGTCGGTCGCGGTGTAGCCGGGGTCGGCGGCGTTGACGCGGATGTCCGTCAGCGCCTTGGCGTACTGGGTGGTCAGCATCGTCAGCGCCGCCTTCGAGGACGTGTAGAGCGGCGCGACGACACGCGACTCGGGCCGGTCCGGGTCGTGGGTGAGGGCGAGGGAGCCCATACCGCTGCTGACGTTGACGATCACGGGGTCGTCGGAACGGCGCAGCAGCGGCAGGAACGCGGTGGTGGTGCGCACGACGCCGATCACGTTGACGTCGAGGACGGCGAGCGCCTCGGCGGCGGTGAGATCGCCGGGGTCGCCGAGCGGGCCCTGCACGCCGGCGTTGTTGATCAGGACGTCGATCCGGCCCTCGTGCCGGGCGACGTCCGCCGCGGCGGCGGCCACGGACGCGTCGTCGGTGACGTCGATCGTGACGTGGCGCGCGCCGATCGCCGCGGCGGCCTTCTCGCCCTCTTCGCGGTCGCGGGCCCCGACCAGCACGGTGTGCCCGTGCTCGGCCAGGCGGCGGGCGGTCTCGCGGCCGAGACCCTTGTTGGCTCCGGTGATGAAAGTGATGGTCATGCGTCGACCATGGACCCGGCCCGGGAGACGTTCCAGGGACGGTCCGACACAGGGAAGAGCAGTACCACCCTGGGGGCCGCCGGTACGGCCGGTGATGCGGGAGCATGGGGATCATGCCGACGATCCCCGGAACCGGACTGGGCGCGATGATCCGCACCTGGCGGGACCGGCTGCCCCCGTCGGCCGCCGGACTGCCGGTGGCCGTCGGACGCCGGGCCGCCGGGCTGCGCCGGGAGGAACTGGCCGACCTGGCGGGAATCTCCGTCGACTACGTCGTACGCCTGGAGCAGGGGCGGGCCACGACCCCCTCGGCGTCAGTGGTGGCGTCCCTGGCGCGCGCGCTTCAGCTGTCCACCGCCGAGCGCGACCACCTCTACCGGCTGGCCCGGCTGGTCCCGCCGGCGGACGGCGCGATCTCCGACCACGTCCCGCCCGGCGTGCAGCGCGTGCTCGCCCGCCTCGGGGACGTCGCCGTCGCCGTCTTCGCGGCGGACTGGCAGCTCCTGTGGTGGAACCGGGGGTGGGCCGCCCTGCTCGGCGACCCCGCGTCCACGCCGCCGCGCCTGCGCAACTTCGCCCGCGACAGGTTCCCGGTCGACGCCGGCCCCGCCCGTCTCGCGCAGTGGCCGGTCACGGAGGCCGACCGCGACGCCACCGACGCCGCCGTCGTCTCCGACCTGCGCCGGGCCGGCGGCCGCTTCCCGAAGGACGCCCGCCTGGCCGCGCTGGTCCGCGAGCTGGACGCGGGCAACGCGCGGTTCGCCGAGCTGTGGGCGACCGGGCAGGTGGCCGCTCACCGCGAGGACCACAAGACGATCGAGCACCCGTCGGTGGGACCGGTCACCGTGGACTGCGACGTCCTGACCGACGGCGACACCGAACTGAAGATCGTCATCATGAGCGCCGCGCCCGGTGAGGACGAGACCAGGCTCCGCCTCGCCGCCGTCGCCGGCCCGCCGGCCACCGCTCACCACTGATCCGGCGGGACCCGGTGACGCCGGGCCCGTCCGGGTGGGCGACATCGCCGTGGGCCTGACGTCCGCGTCGAACACGCCGTCGCGGGGTCTGCTTTCGGCGTCGGGCCTCGGCTGTGGCGTCTTGGAGCCTCAGTTACCGGCGCCGTCGAGCGCGCCGAGCTGCGCCATGAACCCCAGCCGGTCGTACTGCCACCAGCCCTCGGTGATCTTCCCGTCCTCCTGGCACCGGAAGACGGTCACCCCCGTCAGGGAGACCTGGCGGCCGGTCGGCGGGATGCCCGCGAAGTCGCCCTTGTGCGTGCCGTTCCAGGTCCACCGCGTGCAGACGCGGTCCCCGTCGGCGATCTGGTCCTCGATGGTGAACCGGAAGTCGAACCCGGTGCGCCACCTCCCGAGGTCGCGCCGGATAGCGTCGAGGCCGACGGTGTCCTGCTCGTTGCCGGGATCGTGGTCGTGGTAGTTCTCCGCGATCAGGTCGTTCAGCGGGGACAGCTCGCCCTCGGCGGCCGCCGCCTCGAAGAACCGACGGACGTTCGCCGCGTACAGCCGCTCGTCCCGGACCACGTCCAGGTCGGTGAACGTCGGCATCCCGTCACAGAGCGCCACCATCTCCTCGAAGATCGCGTCGGTCTCCGGCAGTTTCGAGTTCCGCATCGCCTCCTCGTACGACGGGAACTCCACGATCTCCACGAAGTGGTCGCCGTCGGAGCGGTCCCGGCCGACGACGCTGTGCGTCGCGGTCCGCCTTCCCCTGGTCTTCTCGACCCACGTGTCCATCAGCCGGTCCATCTCGTCATACCGGCTGGTCCTGCAGTCGATGAGCTGTACGAATGTCATGGTGCCGCCTCCGGCCCCCTGGGTCCGGTCGAACACCTCCATCGTCCCACCGGAACGACGGCACCACCCACTCCACGGCGGCCCGCCGCCCGCGGGACGACCCCACGCCGAACTCCCTCACTGCGGGCCGTACTTGCGCCCCGTCCGCGAGGTGACCCCGCCCAGCAGGGCCCGCGGCGTCAGCTTCACCACGCCCATCAGCGCCTTGTACCGCGGGTCCGGGATGGACAGCGTCTTCCCCCGGGCCAGATCCGCCAGCGCCGCCGCGACCAGCTTGTCCGCGTCGAGCCACATCCACTTCGGGATGTTGTCCGTGCCCATCCCGGCCCGCTGGTGGAACTCGGTGCGGACGAAGCCGGGGCACAGGGCCATCAGCCGCACGCCGCTGCCGGCCAGGTCCTTCGCCGCGCCCTGGGTGAACTGCACGACCCACGCCTTGGAGGCCCCGTAGGTCCCGCGCGGTACGAAGGCGGCGACCGAGGCGACGTTGACGACACCGCCCCGGCCGCGCTCGCGCATCGCCTCGGCCGCGGCGGAGGTCAGCCGCAGCACCGCCTCGCAGTGGACCTTCAGCATCTTCAGCTCGTCGGCCATCGACACGTCGAGGTAGCGGCCCTTGTTGCCGAAACCGGCGTTGTTGACCAGCAGGTCCACCGGGTGTCTGCGGTCGGCCAGGCGCGTGGCGACCGCCTCGATGCCGGTGTCCGTCGCCAGGTCCGCCGTCAGCACCTCCGCCTCGATGCCGTGCCGGTCGTGCAGCTCGGTCGCCTGCTCGCGCAGCCGCTTGGTGTCGCGCGCCACCAGGACGAGGTTGTGGCCGTCGGCCGCCAGCCGCCGCGCGAACGCGGCGCCGATGCCCGCGGTCGATCCCGTAATCAGAGCCGTTGTCATGGGCCAAGATTAGTGACCGGGCGGCGCGTCCCGGCGCCCGCACCGCCCGGTGCCGCGCCCGCGCCGACGCCGGTCCCCGCCCCCCGCCGACCGGCGCTACCGCCCGTACTTCTCCACGTACTTCCGCGCGTCCTCCAGGACCTCCGGGTGCAGCGCGTCCCCCGCCGCGAGCAGCCGCGGGAGCAGGGTCCGCTCGATGGTGACGGCACGGAACTGGAGCGCCACGGTCACGTCGTGGTCCGGGCGGTGCAGGATCTCGATCGGGTCGCCCGCGCGGATCTCGCCGGGCCGGATCACCCGCAGGTACGCGCCGGGTGCGCCCCGGTGGGTGAACCGCTTGACCCAGCCCCGCTCGCCCAGGTGGCCCTGGAAGGTGCGGCAGGGGATGCGCCCGCAGGTGACCTCCAGGACCACTTCGGCCCCCACGCGCCACCGCTCGCCTATCCGGGCACCGGACACGTCGAGCCCCGACGTGGTCAGGTTCTCGCCGAACGAGCCGTTCGTCAGCGGACGGCCCAGCTCGCGCTCCCACTCGTCCAGGTCCTCCCGCGCGAACGCGTACACCGCCTGGTCGTCCCCGCCGTGATGGCGCTTCTCGCACACCGCGTCCCCGGCCACCCCGCCGGCCCCGACGCCCTTGGGCCCGGGGGCCGAGACCGCCAGGGGCCCGTCCACCGGCCGCTTGTCGATTCCGGTCAGCCCCTCGGGCTGGTCCGTGTAGGAGACCGCCCGCGGGCGGCCGACGTTCAGCGACAGAAGCTTCATGCCCGCACGTTAAGCGCTGCCGTGCCAAAGCGTCGACGCAATATTCGCCACGCTGCCCAAGCCTCACTTATGCTCGACGGGTGATCGAGGCCCGTCATCTCCGTGTCCTGCGCGCCGTGGCCGCCACCGGCTCGTTCTCGGCGGCGGGGCGCGAGCTGGGCTGCACCCAGCCCGCCGTCAGCCAGCAGATGAAGGCGCTCGAATCCTCCGTCGGCACGCCCCTGCTGGTCCGCACCGGCCGCGAGATGCGCCTGACCCAGGCCGGCGAGGCCCTCGTGCGGCATGCCGCGGGCATCATCGCCGGGCTGACCGCGGCCGAGGAGGAGGTGGCCGCCATCGCCGGACTGCGCGCGGGCCGGGTCCGCCTGGTCTCCTTCCCCAGCGGCAGCTCCACCCTGGTGCCGACCGCGCTCGCGGCCCTGCGCGCCGACCACCCCGGCACCCGCGTCTCCCTGGAGGAGGCCGAACCGCCGCGCTCGGTGGAGATGCTGCGCGAGGGCGACTGCGACATCGCGCTCGCCTTCCGCTACGAGGGCGCGGCGGGCGCCGAGGAGTGGCACGACCTGGTCGTGCGGCCGCTGCTGGTGGACCGGCTGGTCGGGCTGGTCCCGGCGGGCCACCGGCTGGGCGCGGCGGACTCGGTGGCCATAGGGGAACTCGCCGGGGAGCCGTGGATCGCGGGCTGCCCGCGCTGCCGGGGCCAGCTGGTCGAGGTCTGCCGGAGTGCCGGCTTCGTGCCCCGCATCGACTTCGCCACCGACGACTACCCGGCGGTGGTCGGCCTCGTCGGCGCGGGCCTCGGCGTGGCGGTCCTGCCCGAGCTGGCCGTGGAGTCCGTACGCCCCAAGGGGGTGCGCACGGTGGCGGTGGAACCTCCGGTGCGGCGGGAGATCGTCGCGCTCACCCTGCCCGACCTCGCCCAGGTGCCCGCCGTGGCGGCCACCCTCGACCGGCTGGCCCGGGCCGCGGCCCGCTGACCCGTACCCCGCCGCGGCGGGGGCACGCGCCACGGCACCAAAAGCAAGGGCACGCCTGCGCGTGCCCATTTCTGGAGAAACGTTCCTTCAGTGATGCGGCCGGTCCGCGGGTCCGCCGTTGCTCGCCGCCGTGACCAACCGGTTGCGAGCCCGTCCCATCAGCTCTTCGCGCTCGTCCTCGGTCAGCCCGCCCCACACGCCGTACGGCTCGCGCACCGCCAGGGCGTGGGCCGCGCACTGGGCGCGGACGGGGCATCTCATGCAGACCTCTTTGGCCGAGTTCTCGCGAGCGCTCCGTGCCGCACCGCGCTCGCCCTCCGGGTGGAAGAAGAGCGAGCTGTCGACCCCGCGGCAGGCCGCGAGGAGCTGCCAGTCCCAGAGGTCCGCGTTCGGACCGGGAAGGCGGGAGAAATCTGCCATTGCGTGTCCCCTTGTTGCCGTTCTGGGCCTCTGTGCCCACCGACCGTACATCTACGATCTAAGGAGATGAAAATATGACTCATTGCGAATCTAGCCATAGACACCAGCAAAAGGGAAGAAAACCGGCTAAATGGGGCATGGCTTGTGGTGAAAGGTTGAGGGTCCGTTGTGCATGTCTGCACCGTGTCCGCCCCCTCACGTAGAGTGCCGAAGACGGCGGATGGCCCCGTAACTCTTTCGAGTGACCATCGTTGAGAGTGCGAGGCGGTTGAAGGAACAAGCGCTCGGGCAGACGGCAGTATCCGTCCGCGAGTGTCGACCGCACAGGTGACGATTCGTACCAGCCTGGAGGCTCAAGGTGACGCGCATCAGCTGCGGAGGGCGGTCATGACATCCGTCCTCGTCTGCGACGACTCCCCGCTTGCCCGAGAGGCGCTCCGCCGCGCGGTTGCTACCGTGCCCGGCGTCGAGCGCGTGACGACGGCGGCCAACGGCGAGGAAGTGCTCCGCCGCTGGGGCGCCGACCGCTCGGACCTGATTCTGATGGACGTACGCATGCCCGGTCTGGGCGGCGTGGAGACGGTCCGGCGGCTGCTCTCGGCCGACCCGGGCGCCCGCATCATCATGCTCACCGTCGCCGAGGACCTGGACGGCGTGGCGCTCGCCGTCGCCGCCGGTGCCCGCGGCTACCTGCACAAGGACGCCTCGCGCGCCGAACTGCGGGCCACGGTGACGCAGGCGCTCGCCGACCCGACCTGGCGGCTCGCCCCGCGCCGGCTGAGGTCGGCCGAGATGGGCGCCGCGCCGACGCTCACGGCGCGTGAGATCCAGGTCCTCGAAGGCATGAGCCACGGCCGCTCCAACGCGGAGATCGGACGTGAACTGTTCCTCTCCGAGGACACCGTCAAGACGCACGCGCGGCGGCTCTTCAAGAAGCTCGGCGCCTCCGACCGCGCGCACGCCGTGGCGCTCGGTTTCCGCTGGGGCCTGGTCCGCTAGGTGAGCTGCCCCGGGACGGCGGTCCCCACCTGCCGTACGGCGCTTCCCGCCCGCCTCCCGGCGGGCGGGGCCGGGCCTTCGCGCACGGTCCCTCCGAGGCCCGATCCCCGTTTCCCGGCGGATGCCGCATCCTTGAGGTGTGGAGTTCCTCGGGGACGATTCGGTCGAGCGGAAGGGGAGGGCGCAGGAGATGAGTTCCGGCGCACCTGCTCATAACGCTTCGGTGCACAACTACGGACGCGGTGCCACGGATCGGACGACGCCGAGGCACCATGGACCGATGCGTGACGACGAGGCGGCCACTGCCCCAGGGGCAATCGGTGCGCTCGTCCATCGCGCGGTCGACGGAGACGAGCAGGCCACACACGACCTGCTCGCCCACGTACACCCCCTCGCTCTGCGGTACTGCCGCACGCGTCTGTCCCGGCTCCCGGGCGACGCGCGGCACTTCGTGGAGGACCTCGCGCAGGAGGTCTGCGTGGCGGTGCTGCTTGCCCTGCCGCGCTACAAGGACACCGGGCGCCCCTTCGAGGCGTTCGTCTTCGCCATCGCCGCGCACAAGGTCGCCGACCTCCAGCGCGCCGCGATGCGCCATCCCGGCTCGACGGCCGTGCCCTCGGACGAGATGCCCGAGCGGCCGGACGACTCGCTCGGTCCCGAGGAGCGTGCCCTGCTCAGCAGCGACGCCGAGTGGGCCAAGAAGCTCCTGGCCAACCTCCCGGAGAACCAGCGGGAGCTGCTCCTGCTGCGCATCGCGGTGGGGCTGACGGCCGAGGAGACGGGCCAGATGTTGGGAATGTCACCGGGCGCGGTGCGCGTTGCCCAGCACCGGGCCCTGAGCCGCCTGCGGGCCCTGGCGGAGCAGTAACGGCTCCTGCCGGGCGCGGGGCCGCCGCCCCGGAAGCCGTCGGCCGCCGTCTGTCGCGGCGGCCGGTGCGGGGCGGGACGACGGTGTCGCGCGGGCGTTCGCCGGTGCGGGACCGCGCGTGGGGACGGCAGTTGCGCTTCGCGGCGTCGGCGAGGACCGTGACGGCGGGACGCGGGGGACCGGCGGACCCGGGCCGGCGCCGTGCCACCGGGAGACTCCGGGGGCGGCGCGTGAACGGTGCCGGCTCCCGGCTCGTAGGAAGCCACGAAGCCGGCGGGCGCCGGAAACCGTGGAATGAGAGAGCCGTGCTTCCCGTTAGCATGGACATCCGCACCGATCAAGGCCATTTGGGGAAGGTGTCATGACTGCAAACGTCGACGGAGTGCCCGAGAAATTCGCGACACTCGGGCTGACCTACGACGACGTGCTGCTGCTGCCGGGCGCATCGGAAGTGCTGCCCAACGCGGTCGACACCTCGTCCCGCATCTCCCGCAACGTGCGCGTGAACATCCCGCTGCTCTCGGCGGCGATGGACAAGGTCACCGAGTCCCGGATGGCCATCGCCATGGCCCGCCAGGGCGGTGTCGGCGTGCTGCACCGCAACCTGTCCATCGAGGACCAGGTCAACCAGGTCGACCTCGTGAAGCGCTCCGAGTCCGGCATGGTCACCGACCCGATCACGGTGCACCCGGACGCGACGCTCGCCGAGGCGGACGCCCTGTGCGCCAAGTTCCGCATCAGCGGCGTGCCGGTCACCGACGGCAACAAGAAGCTGCTCGGCATCGTCACCAACCGCGACATGGCCTTCGAGACCGACCGCTCCCGTCAGGTGCGCGAGGTCATGACCCCGATGCCCCTGGTCACCGGCAAGGTCGGCATCTCCGGGAACGACGCGGTGGAGCTGCTCCGCCGCCACAAGATCGAGAAGCTGCCGCTGGTCGACGACGCGGGCATCCTCAAGGGCCTCATCACGGTCAAGGACTTCGTCAAGGCCGAGAAGTACCCGAACGCCGCGAAGGACGCCGAGGGCCGCCTCCTCGTGGGTGCCGCCGTCGGCGCCAGCCCCGAGGCGCTGGAGCGGGCCCAGGCGCTCGCCGAGGCCGGTGTGGACTTCCTGATCGTCGACACCTCCCACGGGCACAACAGCAACGCCCTCAACTGGATGGCCAAGATCAAGTCGAGCGTCGGCGTCGACGTGATCGGCGGCAACGTCGCCACGCGTGACGGCGCCCAGGCGCTGATCGACGCCGGGGTCGACGGCGTCAAGGTGGGCGTGGGGCCCGGCTCCATCTGTACGACCCGCGTGGTCGCCGGTATCGGCGTCCCCCAGGTCACCGCCATCTACGAGGCCGCCCTCGCGGCCCGCGCCGCGGGCGTCCCGGTGATCGGCGACGGCGGCCTGCAGTACTCCGGCGACATCGGCAAGGCGCTCGCCGCCGGCGCCGACACGGTGATGCTGGGCAGCCTCCTCGCGGGCTGCGAGGAGTCCCCGGGCGAGCTGCAGTTCATCAACGGCAAGCAGTTCAAGTCGTACCGCGGCATGGGCTCCCTGGGCGCCATGCAGTCCCGCGGCCAGGGCAGGTCGTACTCGAAGGACCGCTACTTCCAGGCCGAGGTGGCCTCCGACGACAAGCTCGTGCCCGAGGGCATCGAGGGCCAGGTGCCCTACCGCGGCCCGCTCGCCAACGTGCTGCACCAGCTCGTCGGCGGTCTGCGCCAGACCATGGGCTACGTGGGCGCCGCCACCATCGACGAGATGGAGACCAAGGGCCGCTTCGTGCGGATCACCTCGGCGGGTCTCAAGGAGAGCCACCCGCACGACATCCAGATGACCGTCGAGGCCCCCAACTACAGCCGTAAGTGATGCCCACGCGCGCGTGAAGCGCGTTTCGATGTGCGATCGAGAGCGGCCCCGGAGCCTTGGGGGCCGCTCTCGCCGTATGCGTCGGGGATACTGGAAGGCGCTGGAACGCAGACGGAAAGGCCACACACGTGACTGAGATCGAGATCGGGCGCGGCAAGCGCGGCCGCCGGGCGTACGCCTTCGACGACATCGCCGTCGTCCCGAGCCGCCGGACCCGGGACCCGAAGGAGGTCTCGATCGCCTGGCAGATCGACGCCTACCGCTTCGAGCTGCCCTTCCTGGCCGCCCCCATGGACTCGGTCGTCTCCCCGGCCACCGCGATCCGCATCGGCGAGCTGGGCGGCCTGGGCGTCCTCAACCTCGAAGGACTCTGGACGCGGTACGAGGACCCGCAGCCGCTGCTCGACGAGATCGCCGGGCTGGACGCGGACACCGCGACCCGCCGCCTCCAGGAGATCTACGCGGCTCCCATCAAGGAGGAGCTGATCGGGCAGCGCATCAAGGAGGTGCGCGACTCCGGCGTGGTCACCGCGGCGGCGCTGTCCCCGCAGCGGACGGCGCAGTTCTCCAAGGCCGTCGTGGACGCGGGCGTCGACATCTTCGTCATCCGCGGTACGACGGTGTCGGCCGAGCACGTCTCCGGTGCCGCCGAACCGCTGAACCTGAAGCAGTTCATCTACGAGCTGGACGTCCCGGTGATCGTCGGCGGCTGCGCCACGTACACCGCCGCCCTGCACCTGATGCGCACGGGCGCGGCCGGTGTGCTGGTCGGCTTCGGCGGCGGCGCCGCGCACACCACCCGCAACGTCCTGGGCATCCAGGTCCCGATGGCGACCGCGGTGGCGGACGTCGCCGCGGCCCGCCGGGACTACATGGACGAGTCCGGCGGCCGGTACGTGCACGTCATCGCCGACGGCGGCGTCGGCTGGTCCGGCGACCTGCCGAAGGCCATCGCCTGCGGTGCCGACTCCGTGATGATGGGCTCCCCGCTGGCCCGTGCCACGGACGCGCCCGGCCGGGGCCACCACTGGGGCATGGAGGCGGTGAACGAGGAGCTGCCGCGTGGCAAGAAGGTCGACCTCGGCACCGTCGGCACGATCGAGGAGATCCTCACCGGTCCCTCGCACATCCCGGACGGCTCCATGAACATCTTCGGTGCCCTCCGCCGCGCCATGGCCACCACCGGCTACAGCGAGCTCAAGGAGTTCCAGCGCGTCGAGGTCACGGTCGCGGACGCGCAGCACAAGCGCTAGTCCGTCGTCGTACGACGTCAAGGGCCCGGTCGCCGTGGGGTGACCGGGCCCTTTCGTGTGCGGGACCTACTGGTGGCCGGCCTTCCTGGCGCTGGAGAACGCCACGTAGGCGGCGATCGCGAAGAAGACGAAGGTCAGCGGGTCGGCGTCCGTCTTCCACGCCTCCTGGACCAGGTCGAGGTGGTCGAAGAAGACCTCGCTGAAGCCGACGCCGAACTCCTTGGCGATGAGCATGGCATCGCCGATCAGCTGGCCGAAGTAGACCGAGGCCGCGGACAGCACGACGCTGACGACCGGCAGGACCGGGTTGCGCCCGCCCACCCGGCCCGCCGCGAGGCCGATCACGAAGCCGACGCCGACGGCGGCCCAGCCGATCTCGTGCTTCGTGAGGCCGATGACCACGCCGTAGACGCCCGCGGCGACCAGGGCGGCACCGACGGCTGCCGCGAGGCCGAGGCCGAGGCCGGCGCGGGCCGGCACGGTGGGGGCCATAGGGGCCATCGGGGCCATCGGGAAGGCCGGGCTGCCCTGCTGCTGCGGGAAACCGGGCGCGGGCGGCGCATCCTGCGGAGCCGTTCCCTGCGCGTACGGGTTCCCGGACTGCTCGGCCGGTGGCACGGGTGGCGGCGTGGACGGGTTGCTCATGTGGATCCCCCCAGGGACGGCGGCGCACGACGGGTGCGCCGAGAACGCGAGCGCACGTGTGTGCGAGAGCTGCCGCACATTAGCAGGGCGCGCCGACAGTCCGTGCGGGGTTTCCGGGAGGTCAGAGGCGGTGTGCCGCCCCGGTCGGGGTGGCTCCCCGGGTGTCCAGGAGGAGCTGGGCCTTCACGGACAGGCCCTGGAGGTCGTACGTGCGGTGCTGCTGGAGCAGGATCGTCAGATCGGCGTCGGCCGCGGCCTCGTAGAGCGAGTCGGCCCGCGGGATGGGACGGTCCAGGACGCTCCAGGCGGGGATGAGCGGGTCGTGGTAGCTGACGGACGCGCCGAGTTCCATCAGGCGCAGCGCGATCTCGTGCGCGGGGGAGCCCTGCTGGTCGGCGAGGTCCTGCTTGTAGGTGACGCCCAGCAGCAGCACGCGCGCGCCGCGGGCCGACTTCCCGTGCTCGTTGAGGAGGGTCGCGGCGCGCTGGATGACGTACTGCGGCATGTGGTCGTTGACCTGCTGGGCCAGTTCGACCATGCGCAGGGTGCGGCCCGAGCGGCCGGTGAGGTCCTGGGCGACGGCGTGGCCGCCGACGCCGGGCCCCGGCCGGAACGCCTGGAAGCCGAACGGCTTGGTCTCGGCGCACCGGATGACGTCCCACAGGTCGACGCCGAGGTCGTGGCAGAGCACGGCCATCTCGTTGACCAGGGCGATGTTCACGTGCCGGAAGTTGGTCTCCAGGAGCTGCACGGTCTCCGCCTCGCGTGGTCCACGCGCGCGTACGACCTTGTCGGTGAGGCGTCCGTAGAAGGCGGCGGCCGACTCGGTGCAGGCGGGGGTGAGGCCGCCGATCACCTTGGGGGTGTTGGACGGGCTGAAGTCGCGGTTGCCCGGGTCGACCCGGCTGGGCGAGTACGCGAGGTGGAAGTCGCGGCCGGCGCGCAGGCCCGAGCCCTCCTCCAGCAGGGGGCGCAGGAACTCCTCCGTGGTCCCCGGGTGCACCGGGGACTCCAGGATCACCGTGGTGTGCGGGCGGAGCCGGGCGGCCAGGGTGCGGGCGGCGCCGGCCACCTGGCTCATGTCCGGGGCCCCGTCCGCGCCGCGCGGGGTGGGCGCACAGATGACCGCCGTGCGTACGCGGCCGAGTTCGGCCGGGTTGGTGGTCGGCCGGAAGCCCTCCGAGTGCATCCGGCGCAGTTCGGCGGCGGTGAGGGAGCCGCCCTCGGGGCCGGTCTTGTAGCCGACGGTGGGGATGCCGGCGGCGACGGCGGCCTGGGCCAGGGGCAGGCCGAGATGACCGAGTCCGATGACGGCGAGATCTGCGGGCATGGCGTGGGCCGTCCTTCCCAGTAGCCGTAGTGGGACAGGTGTGCAAGCCCGGTGGACAGAACGAGCGAGCGCAATGTCAGACTAGGAGTAAATATGACCGATTTGCGGGATTACTCGGCTGTGTTTTCCCGAGAGTCCCCGATTGATGTCCACAGGCGGTCCGGCGGACAGTGGCCGAAGGTGGGCAACACGGTGAGAATTTGGGCATGGGGGATGAGAGCCGGGCTTCGCCGGACGGGTGCGGCCAGCGCAACGGATAGCGGGAGGCAGCGGTGAGGACAGCGACACTGGGGCCGGCGGAGCGCGCCGAGTCACTTGCGGGGATGGCCGAGCGGGAGCTGGACGTGCTGGTCGTGGGCGCGGGCGTGGTCGGTGCGGGCACCGCGCTCGACGCCGTGACGCGCGGCCTGTCCACCGGAATCGTCGAGGCGCGCGACTGGGCTTCCGGTACGTCGAGCAGGTCCAGCAAGCTGATCCACGGCGGTCTGCGCTACCTGGAGATGCTCGACTTCGCGCTCGTACGCGAAGCCCTCAAGGAGCGCGGACTGCTCCTGGAACGGCTCGCCCCGCACCTCGTGAAGCCCGTGCCCTTCCTCTACCCGTTGCAGCACAAGGGCTGGGAGCGCCTGTACGCGGGCTCCGGCGTCGCCCTCTACGACGTCATGGCGATGGCCCGGGGGCGCGGCCGCGGCCTGCCCGGACACCGCCACCTGACACGCCGCCACGCCCTGCGCGTCGCCCCCGCGTTGAAGAAGGACGCGCTGGTCGGTGCGTTGCAGTACTACGACGCGCAGATGGACGACGCCCGTTACGTGGCCACGCTGGTGCGCACGGCCGCGGCGTACGGCGCCAAGGCGGCCAACCGCGCGCGGGTGACCGCCTTCCTCCGCGAGGGCGAACGCGTCGTCGGCGCCCGGGTGCTCGACGTCGAGGGCGGCGGGGAGTACGAGATCCGCGCCAAGCAGGTGGTGAACGCGACGGGCGTGTGGACCGACGACACCCAGGCGATGGTGGGCGAGCGCGGCCAGTTCCACGTACGGGCGTCCAAGGGCATCCATCTGGTCGTACCGAAGGACCGCATCAACTCGACGACCGGTCTGATCCTGCGCACCGAGAAGTCCGTGCTCTTCGTCATCCCCTGGGGACGGCACTGGATCGTCGGGACCACCGACACCGACTGGGACCTCGACAAGGCGCACCCGGCGGCCTCCAGCGCCGACATCGACTACGTGCTGGAGCACGTGAACGCGGTCCTCGCCCTGCCCCTGACGCGCGACGACGTCGAGGGCGTCTACGCGGGACTGCGGCCGCTGCTCGCCGGGGAGTCCGACGCCACCAGCAAGCTCTCCCGCGAGCACACCGTCGCCCATCCGGTGCCGGGCCTGGTGGTCGTGGCGGGCGGCAAGTACACGACGTACCGCGTGATGGCCAAGGACGCGGTGGACGAGGCGGTGCACGCCCTGGACCAGCGCGTCGCCGAGTGCGTCACCGAGGACATCCCGCTGATCGGCGCCGAGGGCTACCGCGCCCGGTGGAACGCGCGCGCCCGCATCGCGTCCGAGACCGGCCTCCACGTCGTGCGGGTGGAGCACCTGCTGAACCGCTACGGCTCCCTCGCCGACGAACTGCTCGACCTGATCGCCGCCGACTCCTCGCTCGGCGCACCCCTGACGGGCGCCGACGACTACCTCCGCGCCGAGATCGTCTACGCCGCCTCGCACGAGGGCGCCCGCCACCTCGACGACGTCCTCACCCGCCGGACCCGCATCTCCATCGAGACCTTCGACCGGGGCACGCGCTGCGCCCGGGAGGCGGCGGAGCTGATGGCGCCGGTCCTCGGCTGGGACAAGGACCAGATCGAGCGCGAGGTCGAGCACTACGAGAAGCGGGTCGAGGCGGAACGGGAGTCGCAGCGCCAGCCCGACGACCTGACGGCGGACGCGGCCCGCCTGGGAGCACCGGACATCGTGCCCAGGTGAGTGCGGGGCGGGACGGACATCGTGCCGGGTGAGCGCGGGGCGGCACAGGCGTGCCTGTGGTGTTGCCGGTGTCGGCGGTGGCGGCCGTGTCGGTGGTACGGGCGCGGCAGTCGCTCTGTGGTGGTGGTGGTGAGAGGGCCGTGGTTGTCGGCGAGAGGGCTGTGGGTGGCCGGTGAGACTGCCGTGGTTGCCGGTGGGGCGGCTGCGGTTGCCGGAGTGTGTGCCACTCGCCGCGCCCCGCCGCCCCGCCGCCCCGCCGCCCCGCCGCCCCGCCGACTCGCCGGCCCGCCCGACCTCGCTCACGTCCGCCGGGCGGCGCCGTGGTCGGGGGTGGCCGCCGTGGAGGCCTGGCGGCGGGGCGCCGCGTAGTTACGGCGGCGAGCCGCCTCGAAGGTATGAAGTGGTGCGCCGTGAAGTTGCGGCGGCGAGTCGCCGTGAAGGTCTGAGAGCGGTGCGCCGTGGAGCTACGGCGGCGGGTCCCGTCGGGACGGCCCGCGGCTCGCTTCGGAGTCCGCCGCCCCCGCAGGTCCGGAGCCGGGATGTCACTCGAACGGGTGTCGTGAGCTGGGATCTTTGCTCGGAACCCGGGCGTTCTAAGGGGTGCGGGGGCAGAACTCGGCGGCGAGCAGGGCCGGTTCGAGGCTGGGGTCTGCTATCGCGTCCGTGTTCACGCGGAAGGTGAGGACACGACGGCCGTCGACGGTGGCCGCGGTGCGCACGTAGCTGCCGGCTATGCGTCCGTTGTGACCCCACACCGTCGTGCCGCACGGCAGCTTCACGGGGTAGAGACCCATGCCGTACGTGCCGTGCGCGGCACGGGTGTCGAGCATCTCCCGCAGCCGGTCCGGCGGGAGCAGCTCGCCGCCCAGCAGGGCCGCGTAGAAGCGGTCGAGGTCGGCCAGGGTGCTGACCAGCTCACCCGCCGCGCCGGCCACGCGCGGGTCGAGATCGGTGACGTCCGAGCCGTCGGCGGCGTACGCGCGGCCGTGCGGGGAGGGGAGCGAGGTGCGGGCGCCGGGGAGGGAGGTGCCCGTCAGACGAAGGGGGGTGATGACGCGACGCCGGATCTCGGTGGCGTACGAGTGGCCGGTGACCTGTCGTACGACCAGGCCCAGCAGCACGTAGTTGGTGTTCGAGTAGGAGAAGCGGCCGGAGTCGGCCGGGGGGTGGGTGACGGCTATGCGCAGAGCCTGAAGCGGGGTGACGGGGACGGTCCCCCTGGTTGCCGCCGTGAAGTCGTACAGACCGCTGGTGTGGGTGAGCAGGGCACGCAGGGTCAGCGCGCGACCGTCGTTGCCCGCTCCCGCCACCAGTCCGGGCAGGTGCTGGTCCACGGAGTCCGACAGGGAGAGGCGGTGTTCGGCGGCGAGTTGCAGCACGACGGTCGCGAGGAACGTCTTGGTGATGCTGCCGGCGCGGAAGTGGTCGCCGGGGCGGATGGCGGTCCCGGCACGGGTCCCGGCGGCCGGGTCTCGGACGGTGCCGGGAGCGGTTGTTCCGGAAGGAGAGGGGGCGGCCGTCTCGGAGGGGGTGTCAGGTGCGGCCGGGCCGGTGTCGCGTGCGGACGCGGTGCCGTTCCCGTCCGAGCCGTTTCCGTCCGAGCTGCTCCCATCCGAGCCGTCGGTCCGGGCGGGTGTGGTGCCGGGTACGGACTGTGCCGACGCGGTGTCAGGGGCCGTTGAGGTGCCGCGGGCTGAGAGGGCGCCCGGTGCCGAGGGGATCCTCGCGCCGTAAGTGGTTGCGTCGGTGACGGCTTCGGCGTGGGCGTAGCGGGTACCCGTCTCCTCGCGGGCCAGGAGAGCCGCGGCCGGGGCCTTTCCCCGGGAGACGAGCAGGGTCAGGGCGGAGTCCGCGGCGACGCTCGCGTCGGCGGGGGCGTCGGCGGGAGTCAGGCCGAGCAGGACGGCGGCAACCGGAATGGTCACGAGTGTCCGGCGTGTCCGGGGCAGCGGCATCGCGATCCTCCCTTGTCGGGGGCCCATCATGCGCGACGTAGGGAGTCGCGCGGCAGGCAGTCCCCCTGGTGGGGCGCACCGAGGCCCGGTCCCGCCCGGGGTCCAGAGGCACCCTGGGCGTCGGGTGGTCCGTACGTGGGGGACAATGAAGGCTCTGTCAGGGCGGGTTGCATGAGGGGACGCATGTCGGAGGCGGAGCGGGCGGGAGCATCCCGTCAGGACAAGAGCGGGCGTCTCCTCGCCGGGCGGTACCGGCTGGGAGACGTACTCGGCCGCGGCGGCATGGGCACGGTGTGGCGCGCCGAGGACGAAACCCTGGGCCGCACGGTGGCCGTCAAGGAGCTGCGGTTCCCGTCGAGCATCGACGAGGACGAGAAGCGGCGGCTGATCACCCGGACCCTGCGCGAGGCCAAGGCCATCGCGCGGATCCGCAACAGCGGCGCGGTGACGGTGTTCGACGTCGTCGACGAGGACGACCGGCCCTGGATCGTGATGGAACTCGTCGAGGGCAAGTCCCTCGCCGAGGTCATCCGCGAGGACGGGCTGCTGACGCCGAGACGGGCGGCGGAAGTCGGCCTGGCGATCCTCGACGTGCTGCGCTCGGCGCACCGCGAGGGCATCCTGCACCGGGACGTGAAGCCGTCCAACGTGCTGATGTCCGAGGACGGCCGGGTCGTGCTGACCGACTTCGGCATCGCGCAGGTGGAGGGCGACCCGTCCATCACCTCGACCGGCATGCTCGTCGGCGCGCCCTCGTACATCTCCCCGGAGCGGGCGCGCGGCCACAAGCCGGGGCCCGCGGCCGACCTCTGGTCGCTCGGCGGACTGCTGTACGCGGCGGTGGAGGGCGTTCCGCCGTACGACAAGGGTTCCGCCATCGCGACGCTCACCGCGGTGATGACCGAGCCGGTGGAGCAGCCGAAGCACGCGGGGCCGCTGGAGAAGGTGATCTACGGGCTGCTCGCCAAGGATCCCGAGCAGCGGCTCGACGACGCGGGCGCCCGGGCGATGCTCACCGAGGTGCTGCGCACGCCCGGGGCCGAGGAGTCGGCGCAGGAGCCGGCGGACGCGACGAAGGTCGTGGCGATGCCGCCGCTCCCGGACGCGGACTCCGGCAGGGGTGCCAAGCGGGAGGACGCGGGCGAGCGGCTGCGCGGGGCCCTGCGTTCCGTGCGGAAGGCGGCCACGGCGGCGGGAGCGGCCGCGGCCACCACGCGCGGCAAGTCCGGTTCCACGGGGACGTCCGGCTCCACGCCCGTCGCGGGCACCGGTGCCGCGGGGTCCGGCGGGGGCGCGCTCCCCTCCGGCACGTCCGGTTCCGCCAAGTCCGGTGCGGGCAAGCCCGGTTCCGGTGACGCGGCGTCCGGTGGCGCGTCCCGGGCGGGTGCCGCGGGCGCGGTCGGCGCCGGTGCGGCGGCCGCCGGTTCCAGCGGAAGCGCCGACGCGGCGACCGCGGTGTCCCGCAGCGGGGCGGCCGGTGCCGGGGACGGTGCGACGGTCGGCGTGGACAAGGGGACGGCGGGCCGGGGCTCCGGCTGGCCCGAGGTGCCCCCGGCTCCCGCGCGGCCGGCGCCCAAGGCGTCGCTGACCGACGTGGTGCCGCGGCGGACGCTGGTGATCACGGCGGTCGTCGTGGTCCTCGCCATCATCGGCACCGTGCTCGCGCTGACCTTCGGCGGCGGTGACGGCGGGTCGGAGGACAGCAAGGGCGGCGACGCCAAGTCCTCGTCCGGCGGGACGGCGGCCGGCAGCGGTGACAAGGACAAGGGTTCCGGCGCCGGCGCGGACGGCGACGAGAAGAAGCCCTCGGCCGGCGCCTCGGACGGTTCGGCCGGAGACGGCACCGCCGGGAGCACGCCGAGCGCGAGCGCCTCGGGCGACACGGACGACGACGAAACGAAGTCGGACGACGACACCGCCGTACGGACGTACAAGGCGAGCCAAGGGTTCTCCATAGGACTGCCGAAGGGCTGGAAGTACCAGTCCACGGGCGCGGCCGGGGCGCGTTTCACCGGCCCCGACGGGCAGAAGCTCCTGGTCGGCTGGACGTCCACGCCCAAGGACGACCCGGTCGCGGACTGGAAGAACCAGGAGCGCTACATGACGCGCCCGCAGTACCAGCGCATACGGATAGAGAAGGTGGGCTACCGCGGCTGGAACACGGCCGACTGGGAGTTCACCTACGTGGAGAGCGGGACGAAATACCGGTCGATAGACCGCGGATTCGTCGTCAACTCGCATCAGGGATATGCGCTCATGTACACCGCGAAGGATGCCAATTGGGGCAGCGGCCTGCGCAGGGACACCTGGCGCACGCTGACGAGGTCGTTCGAACCGAAGAAGTGACGCCGCGGCGGGGCCGGTGAGGGTGGACAGTTCGGAGGGGATTGTTCACCCTGCGCCTCCTGGGTAGGAGTTGAGGGCCTGAGATCTCGCATCACCTCATTGCGAGTTGCCTCCGGCACGTATCGTGAGTGGTTGCGGACCGTACGGAATCACAACGGAGCGCAACCCGAACGGAATTGACCACCGGGCGGCCGGGGGAGGCGTCGTGGACGACTACGCGGGACGGGTACTCGCCGACCGCTACCGCCTGCCCCTGCCGCCGTCCGACGAGTACGAACTCGCCGAGACCCGTGCCTTCGACACCTACAGCGGACAGGAAGTCCTGGTCCGGCAGGTGCCGTTGCCCGAGGTCGTCGAGGCGGAGGTGCTCGACGCGGACGGGCTGCCGGAAGGCTTCGTGGCGCGGGACGGCGTCCAGGGCCGGCGCGGCCGGGCCGGCGCGACCGCCCGGCCGACGCGGCGCCCCGCCGAACCGGCCGTGCGGCGCGCCATCGAGGCCGCGCAGGCCGCCGCGCAGATACCCGACCACCCCCGGCTCGACCAGGTCTTCGACGTGTTCGCCGAGGGTGGTTCGCTCTGGGTCGTGAGCGAGCTGGTGGCCGCCCGGCCGCTGGCGGCGCTGCTGGCCGAGAAGCCGTTGACCCCGTACCGGGCCGCCGAGGTCGCCTCGGACGTGCTCATGGCCCTGCGGGTGCTGCACGCGCACGGCTGGGTCCACCGGAACATCACCGCCCGCACCGTCCTCGTCTGCGACGACGGCCGCGTCATGCTCAGCGGTCTGGCGGTCGGCGCCGCCGAGGAGGCGCTGTGCGGGTACGACCCCGTACCGCCCCGGGACGGGGAGGCGGGCCCCGGCGGCGGGCCGGCCGGGGACGGGCGCGTCCCCGGTCCGGGCGGCGCGTACGGCGGCCCGGTGGCCGGAGGGGTCGCGGGCCACTCGCTCGGCGCGGGCGCCGGGGGCGGCGGCCCGCTCAGCCGGGACCCCGAAGCGGCCCGGCGGGCCGCGATCGAGGCCCGCGAGAAGGGCATGGAGGCGCGGGCGGCCGGCGTCGAGGCGCGGGCCGCGGGTCGCGCACCGATAGCGGAGGGCCCTCGTGGAGGTGTTCCGGCCCTTGGTGGCCGCGCGCCCGAGGGCGACGACGTACGGGCGGCACGGGCCGGGGCGATCGCCGCGTACCGGGCCGGTGCGCGGGCCGCGGCCCGGGTCCAGGACGAGGAGCGCGACAGCCGCGCCGCCCTGCCGGCGCCCCGTCCGGCCCCGGGCCGCGCCGAGCCCTCGGACCCCACGCCCGACCACGCCTTGCCGGCACCGGGCGGCTACGACCCCGGTCAGGGCAGGGGCCCCGACCCGGAGGCCGGTGCGCGGGCCGGGTACGGCTCCGAGGGTGGGCCGGGATCCGGTTACGGGGGCGGGTCCCCTCAGGCGTCGGGGTACGGCCCTGAGGGCGGGCAGGGGCGGCCTGCGTACGGTGACGGCGGCGGTCGGGGGCCCTATGGTCCTGAGGCCGGTGAGCGGGCCGGGTACGGCTCCGAGGGTGGGCCGGGGACTGGCTACGGTTCCGGTTCCGGCGTCGGGCATGCGGCCGGGAACCGGCGGGGCGACGGTGGGCAAGGGGTCGAGTACGCACCCGGCAACCCGCCGCCCGGACAGATAGCCGACCCGTACGGGGTCGGCCGGGGGAACCCCTGGCACGGCGCCGTACCGCGGACCGGAGCCGGTGCCCCGGGACGGACCCCGCTTCCGGGCGGAGCCGGCGACCAGGCGCACACGGCGTTCCACGACCCGGGGAACGGCGGCACCCCGCTGCTCGAACCGGCGCAGGAGTCCGTCCACGAGTTCGGCGCCGCCGCCGCGACGCCCGCCCCCGCCACGGGCCTGCCCCACCAGCAGGCACGCCGCCAGGTGCCGCCGCAGGCGTCCGCCCCGCAGTCCGCCCAGGACACCGCCCGCTGGGACCACCTGGTCGCCGGTACGGCGCCCCGCCGGGGGCCCGCCACCGCGCTGGCCGCCGAACGGGCACGCCAGGCGCGGATGGCCGTCGTCGGCCCGGTGACCGAGCGCTGGGCGCCCGAGCAGGCCGGCCCCGTGCACGAGAACTGGCAGCTCGCCGCGCCGATCGGACCCGCCACCGACCTGTGGGCGCTCGGCGCCCTCCTCTTCCGCGCCGTGCAGGGGCACGCGCCCTACCCGGAGGAGAACACGGCCGAGCTGGTCCAGCTGGTCTGTGCGGAGCCACCGGCGTTCGCCGAGGAGTGCGGTCCGCTGCGGCCGGTCGTGGAGTCGCTGCTGCGCCAGGACCCCACCGAGCGGCTGGACTTCGAGGAACTCCGCGGCTGGCTGCGCTCACTGGTCCGGTCGGCTCCGGAGCCGGAGGCGGGCGCGCACGTCATCGCCGCGCCCCCCGTCGACCCGCGGCGGCTGCCGATCGTACGGCGCCGGGGCGAACTCGTCCGCAGGCGTCGCGCCGGACTGCCCGCCCGGCACAAGCGGGCCAGGCAGGAGAAGTCGGCCCCGCCGCGCCGACTGGGGCGGAACCTGGTCCTGCTGGTGCTGCTCCTGCTGGCCGCGGCGGTCGCGTACGCCCTGTACTTCATGCCGAAGGCGGACACCACCGGCGCCACGGACGGCGAGCGGACGGGCGCCGCCGAGCAGGCGGACCCCAGCTCCGATCCCGGCGCGGGCTCGGGCGGCGAGGCGAGCAGCGAGCCGCGGCCCGACCAGACCTCGCCCGGCGGCGACAAGAGCCCCTCGAAGTCGACCGGTTCGGGGGAGAATTCCTCCGACCCGGACGTTGCCCAGGGCTTCACCGTGCGCAAGGACGCCGAGGGCTTCCGGGTCGCCGTGGCCCGCGGCTGGGACCGGGCGGCGAAGAACGGCCGCGGCCAAGTCGTCTACTCCCAGGGGGACTTCGAGCTGATCGTCGTACCGGGGCGGGACAGCACGGAGGCGTACGGCAAGGACCCGATGGCGTACCAGCGGGAGAGGGAGCGGGAGTTGCAGCCGTTCCGCGACTCGACCTGGGCCACGTCCAGCGGGATGCGGACCATCGACGTGGGCGGCCGGACCATGGCCGAGGGGCAGTTCACCTGGACCGACGGCGAGGGGCGCGAGTTGTTCGTGCGCAACCTCGCGATGGTGGTCGGCGGCCGGTACCACGTGGTGCAGGTCCGCGGTCCCGAGGCCGAACGCGACGAGGTGACACGGCTGTACGAGCAGGCGTCGGCGACCTACCAGCTCACCGGCTGAGGCGTCCGGCACCCCGGCCCATGGCCGCCCCGGCCACGCGTCCGGTCCGTCCGCGCGCCGTGTCCGCCGCTCCCGGGTCCCGCATCCGGGAGGGCTCCCCGTGTCTGCGGGCGCCCGGCGACGCGCAGTTGCGCCCGTGGTTGCCTCCCGTTCGCGGAAGCGAGAACCGTCACAGTGCGGTCTCCGTACGACCGCGCCGGTTCCCTGCGGGACGGCGCGGTCCCTAGGGTGACCCTGTCAAGACCATTGCGGGGAAACGTGAATCAGATGCAGGGCCTGCTCCTCGCGGGCCGCTACCGCCTCGTCGAATCCATCGGCAGCGGGGGCATGGGCCGGGTGTGGCGTGCGCACGACGAGGTGCTGCACCGCGCCGTCGCGGTCAAGGAGCTGACGGCCGCGCTGTACGTCACGGAAAGTGACCGTGCGGTGCTGCTCGCCCGGACGCATGCCGAGGCCCGGGCCGCCGCCCGGATCAACCACTCGGCCGTCGTCACCGTGCACGACGTCCTCGATCACGACAACCGGCCGTGGATCGTCATGGAGTTGGTCGAGGGCAATTCGCTGGCCGACGAGGTCAAGGCGCGGGGGCGGGTGGAGCCCGTCGAGGCGGCCCGCATCGGCCTGTGGGTGCTGCGCGGGCTGCGGGCCGCGCACGCCGCCGGTGTGCTGCACCGCGACGTCAAGCCGGGCAACGTGCTGCTCGCCGCCGACCGGCGGGTGCTGCTCACGGACTTCGGCATCGCGCAGGTCGAGGGCGACACGACCATCACCCGCACCGGCGAGATCGTCGGCTCGGTCGACTTCCTGGCCCCCGAGCGGGTGCGCGGGCACGATCCCGGGCCCGCCTCGGACCTGTGGGCCCTCGGGGCGACGCTCTACACGGCCGTCGAGGGCACGTCGCCGTTCCGTCGCACCTCCCCGCTGACCACGATGCAGGCGGTGGTCGACGAGGAGCCCGCCGAACCGCGCGGCGCGGGACCGCTGGGTCCGGTCATCCAGGCGTTGCTGCACAAGGATCCCGCCGCCCGGCCCGGTTCCGAGGAGACCGAGCAGATGCTCGCCGAGGCCGCGGAGGGCCGGCGGCCACGGGCCGCGCAGGCCCACGTGCCGACGCAGCACGTGGACACGGGCCGGATGGCGGCGGGCCGGCGTGCGGGGACGGACGCGGTCGGCGCCCACACCCACGGGGCGACCGGTCACGGCGCCCCCGCACACGGGTCCGCGACCTATGGGTCCACGGCACACGGGTCCGCCGCACAGGGCGCGTCCGCACACGGGTCCGCCCCACACGGGTCCGCCCCACACGGAGCGTCCGCACATGGGGCGTCCGCACACGGAGCAGCCGGGTACGGGCCGTCCGGATACGCGACCGACCCCCGTGGTCCGGGCGCGCCGGGTGGACCGGGCACACCGTCCTGGGCGACCACTCACGTACCCGGGCATCAGGTGCCCGGGGCGCCGGGAGGGACCCTCCACGGCCCGCCCACCGCGTACCCGCCCGGCGACGGAGCACCGGGTGCCCCGAAGAAGCGCCGGCTGGGCCGCACGCTCGTCCTCGTGGCCGTCCTGGCCGCGCTCGTCGGAGGCGGCGGCGCCCTGGCCCTGCACTACACCGACGGCATGGGCGAGCAGGGCGGCGGCACCTCGACCGGCACCGGCGGCACCGGTGACACCGGCGGCACGGGCGGCACGGGGCAGCGGAAGAACGGCGCGGTCCCCGGCGACTGGGTACGCGTCAACGACGTCGAGGGGTTCAGCCTCGCTCTGCCGTCGAAGGACTGGAAGCGCCGGGCCAACGGCAACCAGATCGACTACACGCCCGACGGCGGCCGGCACTTCGTCCGGATCGCGGTGGACGACTCGCCGGACTTCGACAATCCCTACGCGCACCAGCTGGACCTGGAGCAGCAGGTGAGGAAGTTGCAGGACTACCGGCGGGTGAGCCTCCAGTCCAACACCTTCCGCGACTGCCGCGGCGCCCTGTGGGACTTCACCTGGACGGCGCTGGGCAAGGACACGTCCTTCCCCGGACCGCGCCGGGCCATCGAGCAGACGTATCTCGGCCGGGACGGCGTCGAGTACGTGATCTACATGTCGGCCCCCGCCGCCGACTGGGACACCACACGGGAGCAGTTCGACGCGGTCCTGCGGGGCTGGCGCCCGAACGGCTAGGGGGAGACGCGCCGTTCGGCCGGGCGGTGGGCCGGTGACGTCCGGCCTCCGCGGCCCCCTCGCGGACACCGGCCGGTGTCCGGGCCGAACTCGCCCGCGTCACATGTCGGACACCTGGTGGCGCCGTACCGGAGGCCCCCTGTCCGGTGCGGCATGATGGGCCGCATGGGGACCGAGGGGGACAACGTCCGTGTGATCGCGGGACGTTACCGGCTGGAGGCCAGGATCGGCCGGGGCGGGATGGGCGTCGTCTGGCGGGCGGCCGACCAGCTGCTCGGACGGCAGGTCGCGGTCAAGGAGCTGTGCCCGGACGAGTCGCTGTCGGCGGACGAGGCCCGCACGCAGCGTGAGCGCTCCCTGCGCGAGGCCCGGGCCGTCGCCCGGCTCAGGCACCCGCACGTCATCGTCGTCCACGACGTGGTCGAGGAGGACGAACGCCCGTACATCGTCATGGAGTTGATTGTCGGTGGCTCCCTCGCCGACCGCATCGCCACGGCGGGGCCCGTCGACGCGCCGGAGGCCGCCCGGATCGGCATCGACCTGCTCGGCGCGCTGCGGCGCGCGCACGAGGCCGGGATCCTGCACCGTGACCTCAAGCCCGCCAACGTCCTGATGGAGGCGGGCACCGGCCGCGTCGTCCTCACCGACTTCGGGATCGCCCAGGTCGCGGGCGCGACGACGCTCACCGAGAACGGAGCCTTCGTCGGCTCGCCCGAGTACACCGCGCCCGAGCGGATGTCCGGCGCCCGGACGGGCCCCGAGTCCGATCTGTGGTCGCTCGGCGCCCTGCTGTGCACGGCCCTGAGCGGTGAATCCCCGTTCCGGCGCGACTCGTTGGGCGGCATCCTGCACGCGGTGGTCGTCGACGAGGTGCGTCCGCCCGCCCAGGCCGAACCCTTGCTTCCCGTCGTACGGGGCCTGCTGGAGCGGGATCCGGACCGGAGGCTCGGTGCGGTGGAGGCCGAGGGGATGCTGCGGACGTTCCGCGAGACGGGGCGCACGCCGCGGCTGGGGACCGGGTACACGCCGACCCGGCGGGACGTGCCGACGGGCGGGACCGTCCCGGCGCCGTCCTCGCCGCCCCCGTCCTCGCCGCCTTCGTCCTCGCTCCCGACCCCGCCCGCCGGCACCGGCCCGTCCGGCCCGGCCGCCTCCGCGGCGGTACCGCCGAGGCGGCACTCCGCGCGGAGCATGCTGGTCGTCGCTGCCCTCGTGGCCGCGATGGCCGGCGCCGGCCTGTCCGCGGCGGCGCTGCTGATGCGCGGCGACGACGAAGCGGCGGGCTCGCCCACGAGTTCGGCGCCGCAGGAAACGACCCGTACGACGCGGAGCGGCACCGCGCCGGCCACGTCCGAACCGGCGCCGCCCGCGCCCACGGTGACCGTGACCCGCTCGTCGGGCGCCTCGCCCGCCGCCCGCAAGGCGCCCGAGGGGTACCGCCTGGCCCATGACCCCGGTGGGTTCACGCTCGCCGTACCGGAGGGCTTCACCCGCGAACCGCAGGGGGAGCGCGTCTTCTACCTGTCGCCGGGCTCGGCCTTCCGGCTCGGCATCAAGATCGCCGCTCCCCGGTCCGGCGGGCCGCTGGCCGTGATGCGCGCCTCCGCCGCCGAGGGCCCCTCCACCAACCCGGGCTACCGCGACGGCCGGGTCACCGCCACGACGCACGGCGCGAACCCGGCCGCCCTCTGGGAGTTCAGCTGGGACGGCTTCACCAGGGCCGAGGGCGCGCGGCACACGTACGACCTGTGCTGGGAGCAGGACGGGCGGATGTACGACGTGTGGGTGTCGGCGCCGGTCGGCAGGGTCGCCGAGGCGAAGAAGTACTTCGACGTCGCGGTGGACAGCTTCGCAGCGTCGTGACGGGCGCGTGCTCGGCATCGGCGGCACGCCAGAGGGCAAGCCCCGCCGCGCGGGCGCCGGTTCCCCGCGAGGGCCCGCGGGGCGGGCGTACCGCCGCAAAGGGGAGGTATGGGGCGGGTCGCGTCACGGGTCTGTGACCGCGCGACGACCGGGGTGGATCGGCGGCTCCCGCCACGCTATGCATGGGTGCATGAGCAGCGACGGGGGAGTCCCGCACGGGTCCGACGAGCCAACCAGTTTTGGGCTGCAACCGCCGCGGCCCGCCCCGCCGGGCGTGCGGGCACCCGCTCCGGGGCAGCCGTCCGCGGTGCCCTACCCGGGCAATCCCTACGCGACGCCGACCCGGCTCGTTCCGGACCAGCAGCCGCAACCGCAGCAGCCGCAGGCGGACCAGCAGCCACAAACGCAGCAGCTTCAGCCGCACCAGCCGCAACATTCGCGTTCGCAGCAGCCGCCTGTGCCGAGCCAGGCCGTGCAGGACCCCGGCGCGGGGCGGCTGATCGCCGGCCGCTACCGGCTCCTGTCGAAGCTCGGCCACGGCGGCATGGGCACCGTGTGGCGGGCCAAGGACGAGACGGTGGACCGCGAGGTGGCCGTCAAGGAGCCCCGCGTACCGGACCACCTTCCCGAGCGTGAACGCGCCAACGCCTTCGAGCGGATGCGCCGCGAGGCCCGGGCCGCCGCCCGGCTCGACCACCCCGCCGTGGTGAACGTGCACGACGTGGCGGTCGTGGACGGACAGCCGTGGATCGTCATGGAGCTGGTGCGGGGCCGGTCGCTCGGCGCCGCGCTCCAGGAGGGCACCCTCGGTGTCCGCGAGGCCGCCACGATCGGCCTGGAGATCCTCGGCGCCCTGGAGGCCGCGCACGCGGCGGGCATCCTGCACCGCGACGTCAAGCCCGACAACGTCCTGCTCGGCCGGCACGACCGCGTCGTCCTCACCGACTTCGGCATCGCCCAGATCGAGGGCGAGACGAACCTGACGGACACCGGCGGCTTCGTCGGCTCGCCCGAGTACATCGCCCCGGAGCGAGTGCTGGGCCAGCGTCCCGGACCGGCCTCCGACCTCTGGTCCCTCGGTGTCGTGCTGTACGCGGCCACGGAGGGCGTCTCCCCGTTCCGCCGCAGCAACACCCCCGCGACCCTCCAGTCCGTCCTGAACGCGACGCCCGCCGCGCCGTCCGCCGCGAAGGGCCCGCTCGCCGAGGTGATCAACGGCCTGCTGGACAAGGACCCGGCGCGCCGCCCCGCCGCCGGCCGGGTCAGGACCCTGCTGGAGGAGGCCGCCAGACCGCCGCGGGACACCCAGGTCGTCCAGATCTCCGTCCCGGGCGGCAGGGGGGTCCGGCTCGGCCGCAAGGCGTGGCTCGCGGTGGGCGCGGCGCTCGTCGCGGTCGCGCTGGCGGCGTACCTGGTGATCGCCGACCCGTTCGCGGGCCCGCTGCCGGACGGCTGGGCGAAGAAGCCGGAGAAGGCGCTCGGCGCGACGCTCGCCGTGCCGTCGGGCTATCAGGTGGGCAGGCCGGACGAGGACGAGTCGGACCGGAACTGGGTGACGTACGGCGACCCCAGCGGCACCGTCTGGATCGGCCTGAAGGTGGCCCGCAAGGCCGAGGACTCCAGTAAGCAGATCAAGGACTCCGCGCGGGACCAGATGTGGGCCGACAACGCGGAGTTCAAGCAGAGCGGCGAATACAGCCTGGACATGCCCGCGGGACCGAGGACGGACCCGAAGGAGTCCACCCACCAGGGCGGGAAGGCCGCCGTGAACACGCTGACGTACAAGACCACGGACAGCGAGCACCCGCGCCCCCGAGAGATGCAGATCTTCTACTACAAGTCCGCGAAGACCGGCGACATGTACAAGCTCACGGTCAGCTACCCGGGCGAGGGCGACTTCACGGAGCGCGGCCGGGAGGTCGCCAGGACGGCGATCGCGAACCTGGACATCACCAGGCTCTGAGGGGCACCGCGGGGACCGCGGCGGCCGGAGGGGGGGCCGGCAGGGGGCCCGCGGTCCCCGGCGGAGAGTGGGCACGAGCGCCGGCAGGAGTGACCAATCCGTGATCGCCGGACCCACAACGCCCTGATCAGGGCATTCGTTGCCAGCGATCACTGGCGCCGTGTGTGTACTCGGTGAAACCCCGTTACCGACGGGTACCCAAAGCGTCCGGGCGGGCATACCCTGCGGCTCATGACGGACTCGCAGGCCCCGGAGAAGACCGGCACCGACGACACGGCCGGGACGGGCACCACCGGCACCGGTGCCCTCGGCACCAACCCCCTCGCGCCCGCGCCCCGCGGCGCCCGCACCGCCGCCGACGTCGTCACGCCCGAGCTGGTCGCCCAGCTCACCAAGGGCGTCGTCGGCTCCGGCCGCACTGTGAACCACACGCCGCTCACCGGCGAGAAGCTGGCGGACCTGCCCGAGTCGACGCCCGAGGACGTCCGTACGGCCTTCGAGCGGGCCCGTGCGGCGCAGGCCGTCTGGGCCGCGGTCCCGGTCCGCGAGCGGGCCGCCGTGCTGCTGCGCTTCCACGACCTGGTGCTGGCCCGGCAGGCCGAGGTCCTCGACCTGATCCAGCTGGAGACCGGCAAGGCCCGGCTGCACGCCCACGAGGAGGTGCAGGCGGTCGCCGTCGCCGCCCGGCACTACGGCCGCAAGGCACCCTCGTACCTGAAGCCCAAGCGGCACACCGGCGCCGTCCCGACGCTCACCAAGGTCACCGAGCTGCGCCACCCCCGCGGTGTCGTCGGGCAGATCGCGCCCTGGAACTACCCGCTGGAGCTGTCCGTCGGCGACGCGCTCCCCGCCTTCGTCGCGGGCAACGCCGTCGTCATGAAGCCCGACACGGAGACCTGCCTGACGGCGCTGTGGGCGCGCGACCTGCTCATCGAGGCCGGCCTGCCCGCCGAGGTCTTCCAGGTCGTCATCGGCGAGGGCCCGGTCGTCGGCCCCGAGGTCGTCCGGTACGCCGACTACGTCTCCTTCACCGGCTCCACGCGCACCGGCCGCGAGGTCGCGCAGGGCGCCGCCGCCCGTCTGGTCGGCGTCTCCCTCGAACTCGGCGGCAAGAACGCCATGCTGGTGCTGGAGGACGCCGACGTCGACAAGGCCGCCGCCGGTGCCGTCCGCGCCTGCTTCTCCTCCGCGGGCCAGCTCTGCATCTCCATCGAGCGGCTGTACGTCCACGAGTCCGTCGCCGACGTGTTCCTCGACCGGTTCGCCGCCCGCACCCGGGCGATGCGGCTCGGCACCTCCCTCGCGTACGGCGCCGACATGGGGTCCCTGGTCGGCGAACGGCAGCTGGAGACGGTGATCCGGCACGTGGAGGAGGCCGTCGCCAAGGGCGCCAGGCTCGTCGCCGGCGGCGTGGCCCGCCCGGACATCGGACCGTACTTCTTCGAGCCCACCATCCTCGACGGCGTCGAGGCGCCGATGGCGGTCTGCGCCGAGGAGACCTTCGGCCCGGTCGTGTCGGTCTACCGCTTCGGCTCCGAGGACGAGGCGGTCGAGCTCGCCAACTCCACGCCGTACGGCCTGAACGCCTCGGTCTGGACGAAGGACGGACGGCGCGGCAGGGCCGTCGCCGCCCGGCTGCGCAGCGGCACCGTCAACGTCAACGAGGGCTACGCCTCCGCGTACGGCAGCGTCCAGTCGCCGATGGGCGGCATGAAGGACTCCGGCCTCGGCCGCCGCCACGGCTCCGAGGGCATCCTCAAGTACACCGAGGCGCAGACCGTCGCCCAACAGCGGCTGCTGCCGATGGCGCCGTCGCTGGGCATGGACGACGAGAAGTACGCCGCGTTCATGAGCCGGAGCCTGCGGGCGATGAAGGCCCTGCGCCTTCGCTAGGACGACCCGCCCCCTTCCGGACAGCACCCGCTTCTCAACGAGGAGAGCACGTGTCACAGGAGAACTCCGTCCAGAAGCCGGACGCGGCCGCTCCCGCGGACGTCGCCGGGAACACCGCCGGCGCCCCCGAGGACGGCCCCGACGCGACGTACGACTACGACGTCGTGGTCGTCGGCTCCGGCTTCGGCGGATCCGTCACCGCCCTGCGGCTGACCGAGAAGGGGTACCGGGTCGGCGTGCTGGAGGCCGGCCGCCGCTTCACCCGCGAGTCGCTGCCCAGGAACTCCTGGGACGTCAAGAACTACCTGTGGGCCCCGAAGCTCGGCATGTACGGCATCCAGCGCATCCACCTGCTGGGCAACGTCATGGTGCTGGCCGGCGCGGGCGTCGGCGGCGGCTCCCTGAACTACGCCAACACCCTCTACGTACCGCCGAAGCCCTTCTTCCAGGACCCCCAGTGGAAGGACATCACGGACTGGGAGGGGGAGCTGAAGCCGTACTACGACCAGGCCCGGCGCATGCTCGGGGTGCGGCTCAACCCGACGACGACCCCCTCCGACGTCCACTTGAAGGCGGCCGCCGAGCGGATGGGCGTCGGCGACACCTTCCACATGGCGCCGGTGGGCGTCTTCTTCGGTGACGGGGAGGACGCCGACGGCGGCGCGAAGGCGGCCCCGGGCGAGCGGGTCGCGGACCCCTACTTCGGCGGCGCGGGACCCGACCGGCGGGCGTGCCTCGAATGCGGCGAGTGCATGACGGGCTGCCGCCACGGCGCGAAGAACACGCTGAACGAGAACTACCTCCACCTCGCCGAGAAGGCCGGCGCCGTGGTCCACCCCATGACCACGGTCGTGTCGGTGACCGACGACTCCCGGGGCGGGTACGCGGTCCGGACCCTGCCGACCGACAACCGGCGCAAGGGCGCGGGCCGTACGTTCACCGCGCGCCGGGTCGTCCTCGCGGCCGGCACCTACGGGACGCAGACCCTGCTGCACCGGATGAAGTCGGGCGGGCAACTGCCGTACGTGTCCGACCGGCTGGGCGAACTGACCCGGACGAACTCCGAGGCGCTGGTGGGCGCGCAGACCGACAACCGCCGCTACCGCAAGGCGCACGGCGAGCCCAAGGCCGACTTCACGCGCGGGGTGGCGATCACCTCGTCGATCCACCCGGACGCCAGCACCCACATCGAGCCGGTCCGCTACGGCCGGGGCTCGAACGCGATGGGCAGTCTGTCCATCCTCCAGGTGCCCTACGCGGAGGGTTCCTCGCGGGCCCTCGGCTGGCTGGTCAACGCGGCGAAACACCCGGTGCAGATGCTGCGTTCGCTCTCCAACCGCCGCTGGTCCGAGCGCACCATCATCGGCCTGGTGATGCAGTCCCTGGACAACTCGCTGACGACGTACCTGAAGCCCTCGGGCGCCGGCAAAGGACTCCTGACGGCTCGTCAGGGACACGGTGCGCCCAACCCCAAGCAGATCAGGGCCGCTTCGGAGGCCGCCACCGCCATCGCCGCCGAGATCAACGGCTTCGCCGGCAGCAACGTCGGCGAGCTGATGGGGACGCCGCTCACCGCGCACTTCCTCGGCGGCTGCGCGATCGGCGACTCCCGGGAGACCGGCGTGATCGACCCGTACCACCGGCTGTACGGGCACCCGGGCATCTCCGTGGTGGACGGCGCCGCCGTCTCGGCGAACCTCGGCGTCAATCCGTCGCTGACCATCACGGCCCAGGCCGAGCGCGCGATGTCGTACTGGCCCAACAAGGGCGAGGCCGACCCGCGCCCGGCCCAGGGGGCGGCGTACGAGCGGCTGGAGCCGGTCGAGCCGCGGTCGCCCGCCGTCCCCGCGGACGCGTTCGGCGCCCTCAGGCTGCCGTTCCTCGGGATGCCGGCGGTGCCGCCGAAGGGCTGAGCGCGGCCCGGCCCCCGGACGACGTGAAGAAGGACCTGTGCCCCCCTCCGAGCACAGGTCCTTCTTCAGATGTGAGGCGTGAGCCCCGGTCCGCGTTACGCGGCGGCGTCACCGGACTTGCGGCGGCGCACCACGAACACCGCACCGGCACCGGCGACGACGGCGACTCCGCCGACGAGGCCGATCACCGGCAGGGCGGAGCTGGAGCCGGTCTCGGCGAGGTTGCCGGTCGGCAGCTCGGAGACGTCACCCTGCGGCTTCTTGATCGGGTCCTTCTCGTCGTCGTCGCCCGGCTCGGCCTCGCCCGGGTTCGGGTTCTCGGAGCCGGCCTTGAGGACGACGAAGTCGTACTGGGCCCAGCCCTCGGCGACGCACTCCTGGCCGTCGACGTTGTCGAGGTAGGCGCCGGAGCCGAAGGAGTAGGCGTCGCCCGCGGGGGCGTTCTTGTCGATGCTGACGCGCAGGTCGATGGACTCGGTCTGCTTCGCCTTCAGTTCCTCGACGTAGAAGAAGTAGTCACCGGCCCAGGAGTCGTCGCCGATCCGGGTCCACTTGCCGGACTCGGGGTTCTTGAACTCCAGGTCCACGTACTGGCTCAGGTACTTCGACTCGTCGAGCTCGTAGTTCTCGATCTCGGCGTAGAAGGCGACGCCCTCGATGGCGATCTTCGACTCGTTGGTGACGGTCAGCTCGAACGCGTGGTAGCCGCTGCCCGCGACGATCTTGCCGGGGAGGCCCTTGATGTCCGCGGACACCTTGGCGTCGCCGTACTCCTCGTCCAGGTCCTCGCAGTACGGGACCTCCGGGTCGCCCGGCTCCTCGCTGGGCGTCGCCGACGGCGTGCCCGAGGGAGTCGTGCCGGCCGAGGGAGTCGACGCCGGCGGGGTCGAGGTCGGCGGGGTGGTGGCGGGCGTGCTGGACGGCGGCGTGGCCTCCGGGGTGGTGGCCGCGGGCGCCGTCTCCGTGACGGTCGCGGTCGGCGTACCGGAGGGCGTCTCCTCCGCGAACGCGGCCGGCGCCGACAGCAGGGCCAGCGGGGCTATGGCGGCCGTCGCGGCCGCGACGGCCATGGCACGGCGAAGCTTCATGAAGACCTCGGGAAGTCCGGCGCACCGCGGTGACGCAGCACGCGAAAAGTGTCGGGAGGCCTCCGCGGTGGGGCGCGGTTGTGGCCGTTGTGTCAGCAGGTGTGACCCGCGCCGCCCGCCGATGGTTGCCCTCTCGCTCACAGAATCCTTATGTGGGCTGAGTCACACCCCGGTCGCGCTCCGCGACCGGGGCCCCGCCGCCGTCCGCCCCGGCACCTGTGCGATCGTGACGCGCCGGGCCGGTCCAGTCCGACGCGGCCCGGTCCGGAGGAACGTGAAGGTGGGGAACGTGAAGTCACAGGTGTCGCGCGTCACGGCGGCGGTCGCGGTCATGGCCGCGCTGGGATGCGTTGCGGCGTGCGGCGGGGGCGACGGCGAGGGCGGCGAGCCGGCGAAGGCGGCCACCGCGACGGCGAGCGAGCGGGCCTCCGGCGCGCCGAAGGGCGACGGCGACGCGAAGGCCGGTGACGGCGTGAAGGACTCCGGCGCGCCGGAAAAGAGCGCGACCGCCGAGGCGCCCGCCGCGCTGTCCCGGGCCCAGCTGGACAAGGCCGCCCTCGCGGACGGCGAGGTGAAAGGCTACGCGGTCGACAGGACGCCCGCCTCGGACATCTCGCTGGACTCCGTGCCGGCCACCCCGGCCGCCTGCCAGCCGGTCGCCGACATGTTCCTGTTCACGACCGACCCCACGGCACACGCGGGCGTCGGCCGCGGCTTCACCACGAAGGACGACCTGGACGCCTCGGTCACCTCCCTCGCCCTCCTGTCGTACCGGTCCGGCGAGGCCGACGAGGTCCTCGCGGGCCTGCGGAAGGCGACGGCCACGTGTACGTCGTACAAGCACACCGGCTACCGCTACAGCGAGGTGAAGGCCCTCAAGGACCCCCACCTCGGTGACGAGTCCGTCGCGTACCGGCTCAAGGCGTCGATCGAGGACACGGAGGTGCCCACGACCTTCACCGTCGTCCGGGTCGGGACCGTCGTCGTGTCCTTCACCTCGATGAACATGCTGGACCCGGACAAGGTGAGGGTGCCGTCCGAGATCATCGAGAAGCAGCTGGCCAAGGTGGAGAAGGCCGTCGGCTAGGACGCGTCGCGAACCCCCTTGTGTCCGCCTTCGCGGGGGGAAGGGACGTGCGGCGAACGCCCCCGGGCAGAGCGAAGGGCCCCGCGGGACGGATCCGCGGGGCCCTTCTTCGTCAGCACCGACGGCAGGGCGGCGCCGGTGCCTGAGAAGCGGCGCCGGGGGGTTGCGCCGCTGGTCCGGACGACCGCCGGCCGCGCCCCGGCGCACCTGGGGCGCGCGCGTGGTGTCGGCGATGGGCGGCCGGGCCGTACGGGCCGGGTGCCGAGGGGACGGGACCGGAGCCGTACGGGTCGTGCGGGCGGTACGGGGACACTGCTGTTGTCTGCTGTTGTCTGCTGTTGTCTGCTGTTGTCTGCTGTTGTCTGCTGTTGTCTGCTGTGGGACGTCGGGCTTTTTGCGCATCGTGCTGAATGGGCCGCGGCCTCCGCAACCGTCTCGGCCCCCCTCGGGGAGATCCCGCCGGCCGGCCCCGGGCGTCCCCGGAGCCGACCGTTCTCTGGAGTGACCGGGCTGCTGTCCCCTGCCGTCCGGTCACAGTCCTGGGACGAGGTCCCACGACGCACGGCACGATCCGTACGTCTCATCGCCCCAACGGAGCCACGCGTGGTTCTTTCGGGCCCGCCCCTGGCTGGCACGGACACCGGGGACAACGAAGCCCGCGCCGCCCCGGTCACGCGCCGTACGGGTGAGAGGGCATACGAACGCAGGTGCACCGGACGCCCGTGGCAGTGCCGCGCGGACGGCGTCAGACGCGGCCCCGGCACAGCTCCAGCAGCGTCATCGCCAGGGAGGTGCCGGGCCTGCCGAGCGCGTCCCTGTAGTGGCCGAGGACCTCCATCTCGCGGGAGAGGTTCACCCGGCGGCCGCCGGAGGTGATCCGGGCCTCCTGGATCACCGCGGAGACGGCCATCCGTTCCTGGACGAGACCGATGATCCGGTCGTCCAGCGCGTCGATGCGCTCCCGCGCGCCGGTGATGACACCGGCCGCCTCGTCGGTGCGGGCGCCGGTCCTGTCCCGTACGTCGGCCATGGTGGGGCTCCTTCTCGGTGGAGGTGCCCCGGAGCGGCAGGACCCGGAAACGCCAGGCGCCCCGGGCCTTGTCGGCCCGGGGCGCCTGGGATGTCGCTTGTCAGTGGCTCAAGCAGCACGACCATGGCAGCCGGTGGGCCGGTTGCCATAGGTAAAGACGAAGGTCTGGTGCGAGAGCATGCGAGCAGTATGCACCGCCGGACACGGAGGACCCAAGCCCGGCCGGACGGGATCTCAGCCGGCGAGACCAGGGCCTCACCGGGCCCGGAGCGGTGGCCGCGGGGACGGCAGGGGGTCGGCGGCGGGCCCCGTTAGAATCGGAGGTACAGACCCCGTACACCGCCGGAAGGCAAACCGTGCCATCAGCACCCTCCGCTGCCGCCAGCCCCGACACCGTCCTGGTCGTCGACTTCGGCGCGCAGTACGCCCAGCTCATCGCCCGCCGCGTCCGCGAGGCCCGGGTCTACAGCGAGATCGTGCCGAGCACCATGCCGGTCGAGGAGATCCTCGCCAAGAACCCGGCGGCGATCATCCTGTCCGGCGGTCCCTCGTCGGTGTACGCGGAAGGCGCCCCCCGCCTCGACCGCGCGATCTTCGAGTCCGGGGTCCCCGTCTTCGGCATGTGCTACGGCTTCCAGCTGATGGCGACGACCCTCGGCGGCACCGTCGACAACACCGGTGCCCGCGAGTACGGCCGCACCCCGCTGCACGTCTCGAAGTCCGGCTCCACCCTCTTCGAGGGCACCCCGGACGAGCAGTCGGTCTGGATGTCGCACGGCGACGCCTGCTCCGCCGCCCCCGAGGGCTTCACGGTCACGGGCTCCACGGACGTCGTCCCGGTCGCCGCCTTCGAGAACGACGAGAAGAAGCTGTACGGGGTCCAGTACCACCCCGAGGTCATGCACTCCACGCACGGCCAGCAGGTCCTGGAGCACTTCCTGTACCGCGGCGCGGGCCTCCGGCCGAACTGGACCACCGGCAACGTGATCGAGGAGCAGGTCGCCCTCATCCGCGAGCAGGTCGGCACCAAGCGCGCCATCTGCGGCCTGTCCGGCGGCGTGGACTCCGCGGTCGCCGCGGCCCTCGTGCAGAAGGCCATCGGCTCCCAGCTGACCTGTGTGTACGTCGACCACGGACTGATGCGCCAGGGCGAGACCGAGCAGGTCGAGAAGGACTTCGTCGCGGCCACCGGCGTCCAGCTGAAGGTCGTCGACGCCGAGGAGCGCTTCCTCACCGCACTCAAGGGCGTCTCGGACCCCGAGGAGAAGCGGAAGATCATCGGCCGCGAGTTCATCCGGGTCTTCGAGCAGGCGCAGGCGGAGATCATCGCCGAGGCCGCCGAGGGCGAGGACGTCGCCTTCCTGGTGCAGGGCACCCTCTACCCGGACGTCGTCGAGTCCGGCGGCGGAACCGGCACGGCCAACATCAAGTCCCACCACAACGTGGGCGGCCTCCCCGAGGACATCGAGTTCCAGCTCGTCGAGCCGCTGCGCAAGCTGTTCAAGGACGAGGTCCGCATGGTCGGCCAGGAGCTCGGCCTGCCCGAGGAGATCGTCCAGCGCCAGCCCTTCCCCGGTCCGGGCCTCGGCATCCGCATCGTCGGCGAGGTCACCAAGGAGCGCCTCGACCTGCTCCGGCACGCCGACGCCATCGCCCGCGAGGAGCTCACCAGGGCGGGCCTCGACCGCGACATCTGGCAGTGCCCGGTGGTCCTGCTCGCGGACGTCCGCTCCGTCGGCGTCCAGGGCGACGGCCGGACCTACGGGCACCCGATCGTGCTGCGCCCCGTCTCCTCCGAGGACGCCATGACGGCGGACTGGTCGCGGCTGCCGTACGACGTCCTCGCGAAGATCTCCACCCGGATCACGAACGAGGTCGCGGACGTCAACCGGGTCGTCCTCGACGTGACCTCCAAGCCGCCGGGCACCATCGAGTGGGAGTAGTTCTCCCCGCCGGCCCGCGGCCGGCGTGAGCGCCCGGTGCGCCGGGGAGAGCTGAAAAGGGGGCGCCGTCCGATGCGGACGGCGCCCCTTTCCCGTGCGGTCAGGTGCGTCTGACGGTCCGCAGCGCGGCGCCGGGCCGCCAGATCTGCACCACCAGATACGTGTCGTCCTGCACGTACGTCCGTACGACCTCGGTCAGCTCCGTGCGGAAGAGGTGGAACGCCCCCGGGTCGGGCGGGTTCACGGCCTCGGTGTAGCGCGCCACCAGCCCGGGGTCCCGCACCTCGACGGCCCGTCCGGCGACGCGCACGTCACCGCCGGCCATGTCCGTCCCCGGCCCCGGGTTCGCCTGGAGCGCGAAGCGCGGGTCCCGGCGCAGGTCGAGGGCCTTGAGCGAGCCCGGCATCATGCCGAGCCACAGCTCGCCGTCCAGGAAACGCACCTCCAGCCCTGCGGTGCGGGGCGAACCGTCCTTGCGGAGGGTGGCCAGGATGTGGTGGGTGAAGGCTCCGAAGCGGGCCTCCGCCGTCCGGGCGAGGCCGGGTTCGGCTGCGGCGAAGGCCGCCCAGTTCGTCGTGGTACCGGTCATACGACGAGTCTCGCCCCCATACCGGACATCCTCTGTCGGGTATCGGTCGGGTATCCGGGGATCGTCGCCGGGTACCCGAGAGCCGGGACATCCCGCGTAACGGTTGTGCACTCTCTTCCCGGAACGCCCCTGTTCTCCTGCACTGACCGCGGGTAACTTCCGCTCCGTACCGAACACGCCAGTGCTGGAGGACAGATGCACGGGCCCAAGCCGCCCCCGCCCGTACCCACCGACCGGCTGCGGTTCGCCATGCCGCCGATGCACGAGTCGCTGGAGGACGAGCGGCGCCACCGCAAGGAGCGGCTGGCGGGAGCGCTGCGGATCTTCGGGCGGTCCGGATTCGAGGACGGGGTCTCCGGCCACATCACCGCCCGCGACCCGGAGTACAGCGACTGCTTCTGGGTCAACCCGTTCGGGATGCCCTTCAAGCACGTCACCGTGAGCGACCTGGTCCTCGCCAACCAGGACGGGCAGGTGATCGAGGGCCGCTACCACGTGAACCAGGCGGCGTTCACCGTGCACGCCCAGGTGCACGCGGCCCGCCCGGACGTGGTCGCCGTCGCCCACTGCCACTCCGTGCACGGGCGCGCCGTGGCCGCGCTCGGCGACCTGCTCGACCCCATCACCCAGGAGTCCTGCGCGTTCTACGAGGACCACGCGCTGTACGACAGCTACACCGGCGTCGCCGTCGACGCCGAGGAGGGGCGCCGGATCGCCTCCGCGCTCGGCAGCCGCAAGGCGCTCGTCCTGCGCAACCACGGCCTGCTCACCGTCGGCGACTCCGTGGACGCGGCGGCCTGGTGGTTCCTGTCCATGGAGCGGTCCTGCCAGGTCCAGCTCACCGCGCGGGCGGCGGGGCGGCCGGTCGTCATAGACCACCGACAGGCGGTCGCGACCCGGGAACAGCTCGGCGGCGACCTGGTGGCCTGGATCAACTACCAGCCCCTGTGGACGGACATCAGCCGCAGCGAGCCGGACCTGCTCAGTTAGTCCGGAAGCTCTCCGGGGCGGGTCAACACGGAGTCCGGCCTCTCACCCGCGCTGACCAGACCCGGCGAACGCGGACCGTGTTCCGTGCGGCACAATGCGTCGTCGTCGCGGGGCGGTTGTCACGCAGTTGTACGGCAGTCAGGCGTACGGGAGGCCCGGCGACGCGGGAGCATGTGACGCGAGGTCCCCCCGGGATCTCGTGGGACTCGCAGGAACCTGCGGGACCTCTCTTTGTTGCGGGGAAGGCGGCAGCGGGCGTGGCGGTGCAGGAGGCGAGACAGGGCGGGGAGCGCGGCGACGGGGCCGGCGCGGGGTCGGGCGCCGGAGCCGGTTCGGGTTCCGGGTCCGGGTACGGCGCCGGGCCGGGCGCCGGAGCCGGTTCGGGTTCCGGGTCCGGGTACGGCGCCGGGCCGGGCGCCGGAGCCGGTTCGGGTTCCGGGTCCGGGTACGGCACTGGGCCGGGTTCCGGGGGCGGTTCGGGTTCCGGGTCCGGGTTCAGGGCCGGGTGGGGGCCGGGAACCGGTGCCGGGCGCGGGGGCCACGACGGTGGCTGCACGTGCGGGGACTGCCCGCACGGGGCCCGGGAGGGGCACCGGCGCGCGGTCGCCGAGTTCCTCGCCAAGCGCGACGAGTTCGCGGCCGGGCAGGGGCTGCCGGCCGCGGTGGCGCACTCCGTCACCGCGTCCCGGCAGTGGGTCTCGGACGAGCTGACCCAGTCGGCGGACCTCGTCGCCGAGCGCGGACGCGTCGAGGGCGAGGCCTGGCTGGCGCGGCTGTGGCGCCGTACGGCATTCGCCGTGTGGGGTGCCGTGGGCGTGCTGCTCCTGGTGCAGGCGCTGACCGCGATCGGCGCGGGGTGGACGCCCGCACGGACCGCGGGGCTGGTGGCCGCGGTGCTCGTGGGCGGGGCGCTGACCGGGGCGGGGTACGCCCACCGGGCGCGGGGCGGGGTCCTGGCCCCCGTCGTCGGCGAGGACAACCGGCTCTCCACCTCCCGTGCGGTGGCCGCGAGTTGGGTCGTCCTCGTGGTGTACGCCGTCCTCGTCCTCGTGGGGCGGCTCGCGCTCGCGTCCGGGCACGCCGAGCGGGACCGGCTCATCTCCGGGCTCGAACTCGCCCGGGGCGCCGGTGTGGTCACCGTCGTCGCCGTGGTGTGCGGGATCGCCGTGCTCGTGCGGCGCGTGGTGGGGCTGCGGGTGCTCGGGCAGCGTCTGCAGAAGGTGCGGGCCGACCGTCCCCGGGCCGCCGATCTGCTCACCGACGACTCGGGACGGGGCAACTTCGCCGACATCCAGTACGTGGTCGTCGGTGCCGTCGCGCTGGCCTTCGCGGCGGTACGGCTGGCCCGGCGTCCGGAACAGCTGCCCGATCTGCCGTGGGGACTGGCGGTGCTGGTCCTCGTCTCGGCGGCGACCTATGTCGCGGGGAAGTACGCGGAAGGCGGGCGTCCGGTGATTCTGTCCGTCGTCCGCGCGCGAGAGGCGGGGGACCTGGACGCGCCGATCCGTACCGGGGACGACATCGAGATCCGCGGGGCCGGGTTCGTGCCGCCGGGGGCGGGGACGGCGGACCGGCTGTCCCGGATGGTCGTCCGGATCGGGCCCGTCCATGTCCACGTGCCCCTCGTCCCGGTGCCCGGAGGGTTCAGCAACCCGACGGACGCGGTGCTGACGGTGCCGGTGCCGGTGGACGTGGAGCCGGGACGGGTGGAGGTGCAGGTCGTCACCGCGGCCGGCGTCGAGACGAACCGCTGCGCCATCGACGTGACGGACTGAGCGGAAGCGGCGCCCTCCGGTGGGCGTGGGGGCGCTGTCGGTCCGGTGGGCGGCCCGGTGTCCGGTCCGGCGGGCGTCGGCGCGCTGCCGGCCCGGGGGAGTGGCCGCCTGACGCGAGGGCTCCGTCGGCGGGTGAGCGGGGGGCCGTCGGCGTACGTATGGTCTCTTGAGGGGTCAACGGCTGGGTGGGCGAGAGGCGGCGGCAGCGATGACTCACGGCATGCGTCCGGACACGCGCGACCCGTACCTGGAGGGGGACCGGAACTGGCGGGACTCCGCCACCCGGTACGCCCTGCTCCCCCTGCGCGTCTTCCTGGGCGTCACCTTCGTCTACGCCGGACTCGACAAGCTCACCGACAGCGCCTTCATGAAGGACGCCGGAGCCGGCTCGATCGGCGACATGATGCGCGCCGCCCGCGGCTCGTCCGCGATCCCCGCCCTCGTCGACCTGGCCCTCAAGAACCCCGTCGGCTTCGGGTACGCCATCGCCCTCGGCGAGCTGGCCGTCGGCATCGGCACCCTCCTCGGCCTGCTGGCCCGCCTCGCCGCACTCGGCGGCGCCCTGATCTCCCTCAGCCTCTGGCTGACGGTGAGCTGGGCCTCCGATCCGTATTACTACGGGAACGATCTCGCCTACCTGATGGCCTGGCTCCCCCTCGTCCTCGCCGGCGCCCCGGTCCTGTCCGTCGACGCCGCCCTGCGCACCAGGCGCCGTCGACGCGCAGGCGGTTACGCGTAGACGCGCGGGCGCCTGCCGCTGACCCCCCTCAGCAGGACGCCCCCGCTTCGGACGGGCCCCGCTCCGCCCTGGCCGACCGGCGCCGGCGCAGCGCACTCGTCAGGAACGCCGTCGCGCCCGCCAGGCACAGGCCGCCCGTGACGATCGGGATCACCGCGAACCACGGGGTCTCCCAGAGGCCGCCCGCGTCACCGGCGTAGACGACCCCGGCGAGGGCGAGGAAGCAGCCCGCGACCAGCTTCCCCGGCTGGAACTCATGACGTAGCACGGGCCACCTCCGCCTGTCCGGCGCCGACTTCCAGCCGGAGGTCGAGCGTGCCGCCGCGCCCGCCACCCGTGGCCGGGGGGAGCGTCACCTGTTTGTTCCTGCCCGGCTGCACGTCCACGTCCTTGCTGTCGTCGCCCGGCAACTGGATGTCGCCGACACCCACGGTGATGTCCAGCCGCACGGTGACGTCCTCGGGGACCACCACCTTCAGGCGGCCCACGCCGACCTCGGCGTGCGTGGACACCTCCTGGCCCTTGGCGAGGTCGAGGCGGCTGAGGTCCAGCGTGCCGACCCCGGTGCCGAGGTCGTAGGTCCCCCGCACGTCGGAGGCCGTCACCGGGGTCCACGTGGTGCGGACCCAGTGGGTGCTGATGTCGTCGGGGAGAGCCGCCGCGCAGGCCAGCAGCCCGGCCGTGACGACCGCGAGGAGGACCGAACCGGCCCCCGTACGCCCGAGGAAGGCGCTGAGCGCGATGCCGACGCCGAAGACGACGAGCGCGCAGGCGAGCCCGGTCTGCACGCTGGTGCCGAGAGCGTGGTCGTCCCAGGTGAGCCCCGTGCCGAGGGCGCCCGCGAGCAGCGCGGTCAGGAACACCCAGCCGCCGATCCAGCGCGGGCCGCGCGGCCGCTGCTCCTGGGGCACGCGCAGGTGGCCGCGGGACGTGCCGCGGGCGATGTTCACCGCCGCCGCCATGTCGCGGTCCCGGGAGTCCCGGGGACCCCACAGGTATCCCGTGCCGCCGACGTGCGTGCCGTCCTTGACGATCGGGTCGCGCCACCAGGACGGATACGCGTACGGCACCGGTGGCGCCTTCGCCTCGGGCGGGGCGTCGGCCGCGGCCTGCGCGGCGAGCGGGTCGGGATCGGGGTCGCCGCGCTGCTGCGACCAGTACCCGGCGCCCGCCAGCAGGATGGCCAGTATCACGGCGAAGGCGAGCACCCCGCCGTTGTTCAGCATGGAGAGGAAGACGCCGCAGCCGACCAGGGCGAAGAGGACCGCCGCCAGCGCCTGGCCGTCGACACGGCCGGTCAGCAGCTTGCGTACCTCGTTCTCCTCGTCGTCGTCGGTCGGGACGAACAGCCAGACGAAGCCGTAGAAGATGAGGCCGAGGCCGCCGGTCGCGGCGAGCACCGCCAGCACGATCCGGAAGATCACCGGGTCCATCTCGCACTGCCGCCCCAGCCCGGCGCACACCCCGCCCAGCATCTTCTGCCGGCGGTCGCGGCGGAAGCGGTGCGGGGGGCCGGGCGGGGCCGCACCTCCGTGCGCCCCGTGCGCGCGCGGCTCGCCGGCCGCCGGGCCGCCGCCGGGCGGGGCGTCCCGCGGGCCGGGCCCGGCCGCTCCGGCGCCCGGGCCCGGACCGGGATCCGGTGCCGCCGCGTGCTGGTGATCTGTCATGCGTCCATGGTGACGGGCGGGGAGCCGTGACGGGAGCCGGGATGACCCTGGCCCGACCCTGAGATCGTCCCTGACGAGGCCGGGGGGAACCGTGCGGACGCCGGTCCCCCGAAGATCAGGGTAGTCTCGGGGGCGGACCCTGATGCCCGGGCCCGCCGGGCGTGTGAACATCGATGGCATGCCGGAAGCCGCAGCAGTGCCCCTCGCGCCACTCGAGAGTCCGCGGCCGTCGCGCAAGCTCTACCGCAGCAGCGACGGACGCTGGCTCGGTGGCGTGGCGCGGGGGCTCGCCGGGCATCTCGGGCTGCCCGTCGTGTGGCTGCGGCTGATGTTCGTCGGCCTGTTCATGGCGGACGGGCTGGGCGCGCTGCTCTACGCGGCGTTCTGGTTCTTCGTGCCGCTGGGAGTCGGCGGCGTCGACGCCGGGCGCCCTCCGGCGGTCAGTGCCGAGCCCGCCTCCGACGGCCGGCGAAGGCTCGTGGCCCGCAAGCCCGACCGCGGCCAGATCGTCGCGCTGCTGCTCATGGTCGTGGTGGCCCTGGTCTTCGTCGGCAACGTGAATCTCGGCGGGGGCGCCAAGGCGTATCTCTGGCCGACCGTGCTCGTCGGCGCCGGTGTCGCCCTGGTCTGGCGCCAGGCGGACAACGCGCGACGGGCCCGCTGGATGGAGGTCGGCCGCCGCAGACGCACGTTGACGCTGCTGCGCTCCGCCGCCGGTGTCCTGCTGGTCACCGCCGGCGTGTCCGGCATATTCGTGCTCCAGGGCTCCGCCGCCCATCTCGGTTCCGTCCTCCAGGCGGCGCTCGCGGTCCTGGTCGGCATAGCGCTCCTCGCCGGCCCCTATCTCGTCCGCATGACCCAGGACCTCTCCGAGGAGCGCCTGATGCGCATCCGGGCCCAGGAGCGGGCCGAGGTCGCCGCGCACGTCCACGACTCCGTGCTGCACACCCTGACGCTGATCCAGCGCAACGCGGAGAACGCGAGCGAGGTCCGCCGGCTCGCCCGCGCCCAGGAGCGCGACCTGCGCGCCTGGCTCTACAAACCGGAGGGCACCGGCAAGGACGAGGCGGAGGAGCCCGACACCCTCGCCGAGGCGGTCCGGCGCAACGCCGCGGAGGTCGAGGACAAGCACGGCGTGCCCATAGAGGTCGTCGTCGTCGGGGACTGCCCGCTCGACGAGGGCCTCGCCGCACAGATGCAGGCCGCGCGGGAAGCGATGGTGAACGCCGCCAAGTACGGTGGCGACGGCGGCGCGGTACAGGTCTTCGCCGAAGTCGAGGGCAGGACGGTCTTCGTGTCCGTACGGGACCGCGGCCCCGGCTTCGACCTCGACGCGATACCCGCCGACCGCATGGGCGTCAGAGAATCGATCATCGGTCGCATGGAGCGCAACGGCGGCACGGCGCGGCTGCGTGCGGTGCCGGACGGCGGCACGGAGGTCGAGCTGGAGATGGAGAGGGCGGAGAGTACGTCATGAGCGACGTGAACGGGCCGGACGAGGCCAAGGGGCCCGCGGGACCCGGAAGTTCTGCCGAAGCGGGCGCCACGGCGGCCGGCGAGTCCACGGACCCGGCCGGTCCGGGCGGGCGCCGGGTGCGGGTCGTCCTCGTCGACGACCACCGCATGTTCCGTACGGGGGTGCAGGCCGAGATCGGGGAGACCGGGCGGACCGGCGTGGAGGTGGTCGGCGAGGCCGCCGACGTCGACCAGGCGGTCACGGTCATCACGGCCACCCGGCCCGAGGTCGTGCTCCTCGACGTCCACCTGCCGGGCGGCGGCGGTGTCGAAGTACTGCGCCGCTGCGCGCCGTTGATGGCCGACCCCGAGCAGCCGGTGCGCTTCCTGGCGCTGTCGGTGTCGGACGCCGCGGAGGACGTGATCGGCGTGATCCGCTGCGGCGCCCGGGGCTACGTCACCAAGACGATCACCGGCACCGACCTGGTGGACTCCGTCTTCCGGGTCCAGGACGGCGACGCGGTCTTCTCGCCCCGCCTGGCCGGGTTCGTCCTGGACGCCTTCGCCTCGACCGACGCCCCGCCGGTCGACGAGGACCTCGACCGCCTCACCCAGCGCGAGCGCGAGGTCCTGCGCCTCATCGCCCGCGGGTACGCGTACAAGGAGATCGCCAAGCAGTTGTTCATCTCCGTCAAGACGGTCGAGTCGCACGTCTCGGCGGTGCTGAGGAAGCTCCAGCTGTCGAACCGGCACGAGCTGACCCGCTGGGCGACGGCACGCCGGCTGGTGTGAGCGGGCGGGAGCTTCGGCGCCCGTACTCGGGCGTCCCGCGCCCCACTCGGGCCCTCGCGCCCACTCGGTCCTCCCGGGCGGGGCTTGCGGTCTACGGCGCCCCACTCGGGCTCTCCGGGCGGGCTTCGGGGGTACCGCGCCCCACTTGGGCTTTCCGGTCCGGGCCTTGGGTCGTCCGCGACCCATTTGAGCTTTCCCGGCCGGCTTCGGGTCTCCCGCGTCCGCGCTCGGGCCTCCCGCCCCGCACTTGGGGAACCCGCGCCCGCATCGGGGAATCCCGCCTCCGCAGTCGGGGATCCTCATCCGCGCGCCGGGACCCCGCGCCCGGGAGAAGCGCGGGGGTGCAGTGGGCCGGGGGGCGGCAGGAAGCCGTCGGTCGTCGGAGCCGGCGGAGTGAGCGGTCTCAGCGGGGCGTCGCGGCCGGCGCGGGTCCCAGGGCCCGCAGCGCCCACCGGTAGTGGCGTACGGCCTTCGCGATGCCGAGCAGGCCGGTCAGCCACAGGATCAGGCCGATGCCCAGGCCCAGGACGACGTCGCTGTGCGCGTCGCGGCCCGGCGCGGCGCCCGAGACCGCCGCGAGCGAGGCCCACAGGCCGATCGCGCACATGACGGTGGACGAGAGCAGCCAGAAGAGGCTGAGGCCGGGGGAGCGCAGGCGGGCGTCCGTCGGCGGATGGCTGTCCAGCACCAGCCAGGCGTCGAGGAGTTGCTCGATCTGGCGGTCACGGCGGACGGCCGCGGCGACCGCGACGACGGACGGGGCGAGCGAGGCGAGACCGAGGATCGCGAAGATCGGCCCCAGCACCGCGCCGGTCGGATCACCCTGCTCGAACTGCTGGAGCGGCAGCACCAGCAGGGCCCACCCGATGATCGCCGCGAGCGACAACAGCCACAGCAGCAGCACCCGGTGCACCCCGAGGCTTCGCGCCCGCAACTCCTCCAGGGCCCGCCCCCGGTCGGCCAGCAGGGCCGACCGGTCCGGCCAGGTCCGCCGCTGCCACGGCGGCGGAAGCGGCAGGAGCGAGTGGGACATCGGGACCTCTCGGACGGCTACGGGCGGCGATGCCGCTGGACCACGACGGACGGTGCGCGACTTCGGTCGACGCTACCGCGCGAACGTGGCCATGCCATCAGCGCGTACCCGCGTCCGGCTGGAATCCTCCACCTGCCGTACGGGGTCCTCACACCACCCGCGTAGCCCCAGCAAACGGCATCTCGTCGATCGGGGCCAGGCGTACCGGCGCCGAGGGGTTGGGGGCGTGGATCATCCGGCCGCCTCCGACGTAGATGCCCACATGGCTGATTCCCGAGTAGAAGAAGACCAGGTCCCCCGGCTGGAGTTCGGCGCGGGAGACCCGCCGGCCGGCCCCGATCTGGGCGTACGTCGTGCGCGGCAGTGACACCCCGGCGGCGCGGTACGCGGCCTGGGTGAGGCCCGAGCAGTCGAAGGCGTTGGGACCGGTGGCGCCCCACACGTAGGGGCTGCCGAGCTTCTGATAGGCGTACGCGACCGCCTCCGCCGCCCGGGAGTTGGGCGCCTTGGCCGGTGTGGCGGCGGTGCCGGAGGGGAGGGCCGCCGCCGTCTCGCGTGCGCCGGCCCGCGAGGCGTGCCCGGTGCCGCCGTCCGCGGAGAGCCGCGCGCGCTGCTCGTCCGTGAGCCGGGAGAGCAGCCGGCGTGCCTCGGCGAGCTTCGCGTTGATCGCCTTCTTCTGCCGCTTGAGCTCGGCCTGCCGGGACGTGAGGGAGGTCAGCTCGACGCGGGCGGCGCCCCGCAGCTGTTCGATCTCACGCAGTTGCTTGCGTACGCGGGCCACGGCTGAGACCTGCCGGCTTCCGGCGCGCTCGGCGAAGGCGGCTCCGTCGAGGTAGCGGTCGGGGTCGTCGGACAGCGCGAGCTGCACGGCGGGGTCGAGGCCGCCGCTGCGGTACTGCGCCGTGGCGATCGAACCCAGCGCGTCGCGGGCCGAGTTGAGGCGGTCGGTCCTGCGGGCGGCCTCGTCGCGCAGCGTCCTGAGCCGCCGTTCCCCCTTGTCGGCCTTCTCCTTCGCCCCGTTGTACCTCTCGGTGGCGACCTCCGCCTCCTGGTACAGCTTGTCGACCTTGGCCTCGACCTGGGCCGGGGAGAGCTGTGGTTCGGCGTACCCCGTCCCCTCGAAGGCGGTGGCCGTCGCCGCGCCCGCGAGGGCGAGGGTGGCGGCGGTGCGGGCCGTCTGGCCGCCGAGCGAGCGTGGTCTGGGCTTGCGGTGCGATGCCACGAGGGCACACATCCTTTCGCGAAGACTCGTTCCGCACGGCCGCCCGGCGGGGCACGGTGACGCGTCCGGCGACGGCCCGCACAGGGGGAGCGGGCCGCCGCCGGACCTTTCGGCGGAAGCGACCGGTTGCCGCCCCTGGCCCGGGCGGCGGTGGAGAGCCGGTCACCTGGGGGAGGACGCTAAACCTGAGCGTGAGCGGCCGGTGACGCCATGTGCGGAAGTGGCGCGAGAGGTCCGCCGGGTGACCGGATGTGACCGCGCTCCGGGCCCGTGGCCGTCACCTTGACGCTGAGTGCTGACCGATGAGCGGGTTCTCCGACGGGGCCGGAGGCGCTGGTGCTATGAGACCACTGGGCGGTCGCGTGAGGTGGCGCGAGGCCGCCGAGGCGGGGGTGAGCACTGCGACCGGCGGGACCGGAGGGACGGCGGGCTCCCAGGCACCGAGGGCCGGTGGACCGGTAGGCGCGGCCGCCGCAGCCGGAGGGAGGGGCGGTGAACGGCGGCTCTCGGAGCCCCGATTAGGCTCCGGCGCATGGACGTACTCATCCATCTCTTCGTCGGCCTGCACATCATCGGCATCGCCGCGCTCCTCGGCGGCTTCCTCACCCAGGTGAAGGCGATGGGCCAAGGCACCGCCCGGTTCGTCCCCGCGATGCTGCACGGCGCGCTCACCATGCTGGTCACCGGAGTCGTGCTGGTCGGTCTCAACCAGGCCGACGACAACGCGCTCGACAACATCAAGCTCGGCGTGAAGCTCGCCCTGCTGATCGTGATCCTCGGGCTCGTCTACGTGAAGCGCGACGAGGAGAAGGTCGACAAGGGCGCCTTCGCCGCGGTCGGCCTGCTGACCACGGCGAACATCTTCATCGCGGTGCTCTGGACCTGACGTCCGACCTCTGACGTGACCTCTGCGCTCCGACCTCCCGTCCGACGCCCGGGGCGTTCGGGACGACCGGGCCGAGGACAGGACCGGGATCAGGGTCTCGGCGCCGTCGCGCCGGTGGCACGCCCCCGGTCGTCGCCGGTCCGCGCCAGGCGTACCCCGTCGCACCAGCGGGACTGACGGCCGGGCGTCCGGTGCGAACCGAAGGCCGCACCGGACGGACCGCAAGACCGCGGCGGGTGCCGGCACGGGTCCCGCCCCCGACGCCGGGCGCGTCCCCTGCGCGGGACACGTCCCCCGCGCAGGGCATGTCCAACTACGCGGGGCACATCCCGGCGCCGGGCGGGTCCCGTACGCCAGGCAGGTCCCCTACGCGGGGCGCACCACGCTGTGGATCGACGACTCGCCGTCGTAGTAGATGGACTCCTCGCGGACGTACGCGCCCGGCTTCGGCGCGTGGATCATCATGCCGTTGCCGATGTAGAGACCGACGTGGCTGATGTCGTCGTAGAAGAAGACCAGGTCACCGGGCTTGATGTCGGAGAGCGGGACCGTGGTGCCCGCCTCGACCTGGTCCCAGGTGGTGCGCGGCAGGGAGACGCCCGCGGACTTCCAGGCGGCCTGGGTGAGACCGGAGCAGTCGTAGGAGTCCGGGCCCGTCGCGCCCCACACGTACGGCTTGCCGATCTGGGCCCGCGCGAAGGCGATGGCCTTGTCGGCCTTGGTGGCGTACGCCGGGTCCTGGGTCGTGGTGCCCGAGCCGCCGTCCGAGGCGCCCTGGTCCTGCTGGGCGGCCTGCTCCTGCTCCTGCTGCTCCTGCGCGGCCGCCTGCTGCCTGGCCAGTTCCTCGGCCTTGCGCTCGGCCTCCTCGCGCTTCTTCTCCTCGATCGCCGCGAGCCGCGCCTTCTCCTCGGCGGTGAGCTCGGAGAGCAGTCCGCGGGCGTCGGCGAGCTTGCGCTGCACCTCGGCCTTGGTCGACTTGAGCGTCCGCTGCGAGGTGGTCAGCTTCTCCAGGCTCTCGGAGGCCTCCGCCCGCTTCTTCGCCGTCGCGGCCTGCTCGGTGACGTAGTCGTCCACCGCCACCTTCTGGCGGCTGGTGAGGCGGCTCATCAGCTGGGTCTGGTCGAAGTAGTCCTGCGGGTCGTCCGCCAGCAGGAGGGTCGCGGTGTCGGGGGCGGCGGCCCCGGTGCGGTACTGGGCGGCGGCGTACGAACCCAGTTCCTCGCGCGCGGTGTTCAGCTTCTCGGTGCGCTGGGCGACGTCGTCCAGCAGGGTGTCGACGCGCCGGCGCTGCTGGGAGCTCTTCTCCTTGGCCGCGTTGTACTTCTGGGTGGCCGTCTCGGCCTGGTGGTAGAGGTCGTCCACCTTCTTCTGGACTTCCTCGAGGCTCGGCCTGGGTTCGGCCGAGGGCGCGGCGTTCGCCGTCTGCGAGAGCAGGGCCACGGACGTGAGGGCCGCCGTGGCGAGACCCGGGGCCCGGACACCCGCTACGCGCGTTCCCGCAGGACGCCATTTGCGATGCGACGCCAAGAGAGGCGACTCCTTCCACGATCCGCCTACCGAGTTAGCTGTCGGGTTCGGGCGGGTGGTTCGGAAGGTTTGCCCTACGGTCCGCGCCCGACAAGGCGGCCGGACCGATTCACCCCAAGGTCGGTGGGTCCCCGGCTCCGGCTGCCGCGAGGGCGCGCCGGATTCGGCGGAGGCCGCGCGGCCCGGCGACGTTCGCCGGTTGGGTCGGGCGGCCTGACCGGCACGCTAGCCAACGCGTGTGGCTCCTGTGAAGGTTGATGTGCGATATGCCCGATACGTTTTCGTGACCTTTTTCGCGGGCACCGGGTTGCCGGGCCGCCGTCGATCGTTTTCGGTCGATTGTCCGGACATGTTCTCCCGCGTCGGCGGGCGTGGTGTGCGTCTCGTCCGGCCGTCACCCGAGGTGACGGGGCGGATCCGGACGGCGAGAGCGGCCCGGCGGCGGGTCCCGTGCCGGACGGGGCGGCACGTCTTCCCGCCGGGGCGAAGCGGCGGGCCCGGTAAGGGAAACGGCCGCCGTACCGCGCCGGGCGGCCTGCGCGGGCGGCGGGGCGGCGGTGACCGGCGGGCCGGTCCCGGAATGCGGCGGAGTTCTCGAGGTGGCCGCGGGGTGTCAGTGGGGCGGCCTAGACTCGGAAGGCGATGAGCAGCCTCTTTGACGACAGCTTCCTGGCGGACCTCAAGCCCTCCGGGGCCCACGAGGAAGAGCCCCCGCCGCCGCCCGAGGACGGGACGCCGGAGCACCTCCCGGACGACCTGTTCGGCGGCCGCTTCGACGTGCCCCCGAGCAGGGACGCGTACTACCGCGACGGCGCCGCGCGCCCCGCGGTGGACCCGGCGGCGCTGCTGGACGGGCTGAACGAGAACCAGCGGGCGGCCGTGGTGCACGCCGGCTCCCCGCTGCTCATCGTGGCCGGCGCCGGATCGGGCAAGACCCGCGTGCTCACCCACCGCATCGCGTACCTGCTGGGCGAGCGCCATGTGCACCCCGGCCAGATCCTCGCGATCACCTTCACGAACAAGGCCGCGGGCGAGATGAAGGAGCGGGTCGAGCAGCTCGTCGGCCCGCGGGCCAACGCGATGTGGGTGATGACCTTCCACAGCGCCTGCGTCCGCATCCTGCGCCGCGAGTCGAAGAGGCTCGGCTTCACCTCGTCGTTCTCGATCTACGACGCCGCCGACTCCAAGCGCCTCATGGCCCTGGTCTGCCGCGACCTGGACCTCGACCCGAAGCGCTTCCCGCCGAAGTCCTTCAGCGCCAAGATCAGCAACCTGAAGAACGAGCTGATCGACGAGGAGGACTTCGCCGCCCAGGCCACCGACGGCTTCGAGAAGACCCTCGCCCAGGCCTACGCCATGTACCAGTCGCGGCTGCGCGAGGCCAACGCCCTCGACTTCGACGACCTGATCATGACCACGGTCAACCTGCTGCGCGCCTTCCCCGACGTCGCCGAGCACTACCACCGCCGCTTCCGGCACGTGCTGGTCGACGAGTACCAGGACACCAACCACGCCCAGTACGCCCTGGTCCGCGAGCTCGTCGGCACCGCCGGGCACCCCGTGGACGTCCCGCCCGCCGAGGGCGACCTCGGGCCCGCGGAGCTGTGCGTCGTCGGTGACGCCGACCAGTCGATCTACGCCTTCCGCGGCGCGACGATCCGCAACATCCTCCAGTTCGAGGAGGACTACCCGGACGCGACGACGATCCTCCTGGAGCAGAACTACCGCTCCACGCAGACGATCCTCAGCGCCGCGAACGCCGTCATCGAGCGGAACGAGAGCCGCCGCCCGAAGAACCTGTGGACCAACGCCGGCGCCGGCGCCCGGATCACCGGCTACGTCGCCGACACGGAGCACGACGAGGCCCAGTTCGTCGCCGACGAGATAGACCGTCTCACCGACGCGGGCGACGCCAAGGCGGGAGACGTCGCCGTCTTCTACCGTACGAACGCCCAGTCCCGTGTCTTCGAAGAGGTCTTCATCCGCGTCGGCCTGCCGTACAAGGTCGTCGGCGGCGTCCGCTTCTACGAGCGCAAGGAGGTCCGGGACGTCCTCGCGTACCTGCGCGTGCTGTCGAACCCGGAGGACTCCGTCCCGCTGCGCCGCATCATGAACGTGCCCAAGCGCGGCATCGGCGACCGGGCGGAGGCCATGATCGACGCCCTCGCCCAGCGGGAGAAGATCAGCTTCCCGCAGGCGCTGCGCCGCGTCGACGAGGCGTACGGCATGGCGGCCCGCTCGACGAACGCCGTCAAGCGGTTCAACACGCTGATGGAGGACCTGCGGACGGTCGTGGAGTCCGGCGCCGGTCCGGCCACCGTCCTGGAGGCCGTCCTCGAACGCACCGGCTACCTGGCCGAGTTGCAGGCGTCGACGGACCCGCAGGACGAGACCCGCATCGAGAACCTCCAGGAACTCGCCGCCGTGGCACTGGAGTTCGAGCAGGAGTCCGGCGAGGGCGAGGCCGCGGGCAGCCTCTCCGAGTTCCTGGAGCGGGTCGCGCTCGTCGCCGACTCCGACCAGATCCCCGACGAGGAGGACGGCAACGGCGTCATCACGCTGATGACCCTGCACACCGCCAAGGGCCTCGAATTCCCGGTTGTCTTCCTCACCGGCATGGAGGACGGCGTCTTCCCGCACATGCGCGCGCTCGGCCAGACCAAGGAGCTGGAGGAGGAGCGGCGCCTGGCGTACGTCGGCATCACCCGCGCGCGGGAGCGGCTGTACCTGACGCGGTCCTCCATGCGCAGCGCCTGGGGCCAGCCGTCGTACAACCCGCCGTCGCGCTTCCTGGAGGAGATCCCGGACGCGCACCTGGAGTGGAAGCGCAAGGGTTCCATGGGCCCGGTGTCCTCGGGGCCCGTCTCAGGGGTGGCGGCCTCGCTCTCCTCGTCGCGCTCGCGGTCCGCGGCCTCGGGCGCGTCCGGCTTCGCGACGCGGCGCGGTGTCGCCGAGAAGCCGGTGGTCTCGCTCGCCGTCGGCGACCGGGTCACGCACGACCAGTTCGGCCTCGGCACGGTCGTCGGCGTGAAGGGCACGGGCGCCAACGCGGAGGCGACGGTCGACTTCGGTGAACCGAAGCCGAAGCGGCTGCTCCTGCGGTACGCGCCGGTCGAGAAGCTCTGACGCGAAGGCCCTGGAGGGTCCGGCTCGCCCAGTTGACGGGCGGGCCGGGCAACGGGCCAAAGACGGGGACCAGTTGACGGGCAGGCCGGTCAACTGGCCGGGGGCGGGGACCAGTTGGTGTCCCCGTCGGAGTGAGCGATCAGGTCGGGTCGATGCCGTGGCTCCGCAGCCACGGCAGCGGGTCGATCGCCGAGCCGCCGGCCGGGCGGACCTCGAAGTGCAGGTGCGGGCCGGTCGAGTTGCCCGAGTTCCCGGAGAACGCGATCGGGTCGCCCGCCTTCACGGTGGCCCCCGAGGCGACCCGGTACGTCGAGAGGTGGCAGTACCACGTCTCCGTACCGTCCTTGGCGGTGACGATCGCCATGTTGCCGTACGCGCTGTTCCACTGCGTGCGCACGGTGCCGTCGGTCGCGGCCATCACCGTCGTCCCGTAGGAGACCGGGAAGTCGATGCCGGTGTGCACGGACATCCAGTTGATGCCCGACTGCCCGTAGTAGGCGCTGAGCCCCTTCTGGGCGACCGGCAGGGCGAACTTGGGGCGCAGCCGCTCCTTGCGGGCCGCCTCCTCCGCCGCCTTCTTCTTCTCCGCCTCCTGCTCGGCCTTCAGGTCGATGCGTTCCTGCGTCCGGCTCGCGCGGTCGGCGAAGTCGTCGGCGTCCGCGGAGAGGTTGGCGAGCTGGGTGTCCAGCTTGTTGTTGGCGGCCGACGGCTTCACGGGCGCCTTCTCCGGCGCCGCGGCCGTCGTCTCCGCGGTGTCGTCCGCGCTCACGCTCACGACGGAGGCGGCGGCGATCCCCGCGACCCCCATCACGCACGCCGAGGGAACGGCCACCGTCAGCAGGGCGGAACGTTTGGCCGGGGCCCGGCGCCGGGAACGGCTGCCGGCGCGCGAAGCCGATCGCGCACCCGGGACGACCGCGGCCGGCGCGGCGGCGAGTTCCTCGACACCGTCGAGCAGCAACGACCCCGTGGCCGGGCCGTCCTCGTCGTCGGCCGCGTCGAACTCGCCGTGTCCGCCCTCGGGTTGTTCGGAGGGCACCTGCTCGAACGTGGCGGTCGGCAGCTGGTCGAAGGGCTCGGGCGCGGGCTGCTCGTACGTCTCGGACGACGAAGCGGCCGGCTCGTACCTCTCGTACGTGTCCTGGCCGCCGTCGGAGTTCCACTGCGTGGCGTCGTACGCACCCGTGTCGAGCACCTGCGTGCCCCAGTGCTGCGTCTGGTCGCCCTGGTCCAGCGGGTTGACGTGCTCGGCCTGGTTCCAGGCGGTCGCGTCCCACTGGCCGGTGCCGTCCTGGCCCTGCGACTGCGGCGGAATACCGGCGAGTTGCTGGTAGCCGGTGGCCCAGGTGGTCGTCTCGTAACCACCGGTGTCGTAGGCGGTCTGGTGCTGCCCGGCGTACGGGTCGTAAGCCGTCCCGTGCTCGCCGGTCCCGGACGTGTGGTGGCTTCCCGTGCCCATGGACGGGTCGCCGGACCACTGCGTGGCGTCGTACGAACCGGTGGACGCGCTCACGTCGGCGCCCGGCATGTCACCGAAGAGCGGGTCGGTCGCGAAACTCGCGGTCTCGTAACTGCCGCCGCCTGATTGAAATCCGGTGGCGGGGTACCCGTCGTGCGTGGTGAAGTCGCCGTACGGGGCTCCTTGCAGGCCGTACGGCGCGTAGTGCGCCTCAGCGGCATCGGGAGCCGAAGCCGGGGGGTTAACGGTCCCCGACGGGTGACGGTCGTTCACCAACTTCTCTTTCGCCTCGACAACAGGGGCTGGCAGAGCAGTGCGGCGACTGTACCCGGCGGTACGCGGGCGCGACAATCTTCGGCAGGTTTCGTGCTGGCGGGAAACGGGCATTCGGCCGTGTTTCGGGGGACTGCGGGCACGACCTTGGCCTTGCGTTCGATGAATGTTCGATATCAGGCCACCGTCAGGCCGCCACTTCGAGCGGCTTCCGGCGCTCCGATCCCCTCGGTCCCTTCCGTCTCCTCGGCGTCGAGCGCCTGGCGTATCCCGGTCGCGACCGCGGGATGGACGGGCAGCGCGAGATGGCCGATGCCGCTCACCTGCACGTTCTGCGCGAGCAGGTCCGGGTGGTCCACACGGGCGGTCTCCAGCGGGTCCATCAGCTGGTCGAGATCGCTCCAGAAACTCACGAAACGCGTGCGGCAGCCCGGCGCCGGCATGCGCAGCTCGTCGATGACCGGCGAGTCGGGGCGCATCTGGCGGACGATCGGGTGGGCGTTCATCAGCGGGACGACCCGCGTGCCCGAGTGCGGGGTGCCGAGCGTGACGAGCGTGCGGACGCGGCTGTCCCCGCCGAGGCGCTGCGCGTAGTAACGGGCGATGAGCCCGCCCAGGCTGTGCCCGACGACGTCCACCCGCGCGTGGCCCGTGCGTTCGCAGATCTCCTCGATGTGCCGCCCGAGCAGTTCCGCCGCGGTGCGGATGTCACAGGTGAGCGGGGAGTAGTTGAGCGACTCCACGCGCTGCCTGCCGTGCTGCGCGAGGCTGCGGCGCAGCAGCACGAAGACCGACCGGTTGTCGATGAAGCCGTGGAGCAGCACGACCGGCGGCCTGGCGTCGGTCGGCAGCACCGGGGTGTCCGGCGACGGAGGAGGGGGCGCGGCGGCCCGGCGTTCCTGCGTGATCCCGGACGGATAGAGCAGCAGATGCCCCGCGAGGATCGTGATCTCCAGGGCGGTCGCCTTCAGGAGGGCCGTCGAGAGTCCGGCCAGGCTGCCGGGGAACAGGCGCTGGCAGAGGGGAAGAAAGGGCCGCACTGCCCGGGTGACCTTCATGGCCGACCTCCTGTCGGCACGCCGGAGGACGCCTCTGTCCCCCGTGTGCCCTCATGGAAAGCCGCGGTGCGGTGGAAACGGGTGGTGGCTGAGGTGCCCGCCGCCACGGCGCCCGGCTCGGAGCGCGGTGGTGCGGCCGTACGAAGCGGCTCTCCTTTTGCGCACGCCCCGCTGCGGTGAGTGCCGCAGGTCCGCGAGGCCCGTACGGCGCGTGTGCCGCGGGAAATCGGAGACGTGCGCGGCGAACGTGTCCCACCGTGTGATTTCCCCCTCGCTCTCCACCGTGAAACTGCCGGGTACGGGATGCTGGCGATAACGTTCGTTCACTTCCCCGGTCCGCGCGGCGCGGCGGCCGGGCCGCGGGGTGCATCCCGTGTGGTGAGCGGCGGTGTGTGCGCCGTCCGCCCGTATCCGCTGGTACGGGTTGTGCGGTGCGGTTTTTCCGCGCAGGTTGTTCGATACAGGTTGTCCGGTAACAGGTTGTGTAGTCGGTTCATGGAGGCAGTGATGGGTGTGGCAGCCGGTCCGATCCGCGTGGTGGTGGCCAAGCCGGGGCTCGACGGCCACGATCGCGGGGCCAAGGTGATCGCGCGTGCGCTGCGCGACGCCGGTATGGAGGTCATCTACACGGGCCTGCACCAGACCCCCGAGCAGATCGTGGACACCGCGATCCAGGAGGACGCCGACGCGATCGGCCTGTCCATCCTCTCCGGGGCCCACAACACGCTCTTCGCGGCCGTCATCGCCCTCCTCAAGGAGCGCGACGCCGAGGACATCAAGGTCTTCGGCGGCGGCATCATCCCCGAGGCGGACATCGCGCCCCTCAAGGAGAAGGGCGTCGCCGAGATCTTCACGCCCGGCGCGACGACGGCGTCCATCGTGGACTGGGTCCGCGCGAACGTGCGCCAGCCCGCGGGAGCGTGACGGCTGTCGGCGGGGCGCACGCCTGAGGGGCCCGGCCGGTGCGACGAGCCGGGCCGGTCCGCTGGGCCGTGCCGGCGCGGAGGTCCGGCAGCGCCATGGGTCCGGCGGCGGCTCCGGTGGGCTGCCTTCGGCGCGCTGAACTGCGGCGGGCCGGTCCTGCGGCCTCGTGCCCGGCGGGCTCTGCTTCGGCGGGGGTGCTTTCGCCGGGGCGCCGCGGGCCGTGTCGTCGCGGGGCTGTGACTTCCTCCCCCGTAGGGACCTCCTTGGCGCGCGGGCTCGGACTGCGGCGGCTCGGCGGACAGCCGTGGACGTAGGCGTACGCGTGCGGTCGTAGGCGTACGGATGCCTGTGTGGACGGCGTACGGGGTGTGCCCGGCGTCCCGCTCACGAGGTCGGTTCCCCGGGGTCCGTGAGCTCCGCGGACATCGTGGCCCGCAGGCGCAGGGTGGTCGTCAGGCGCTGGAACGCCTCGGCCCAGTAGCCGCCGGCTCCGGGGGAGGCGTCCTCCGGTTCGTCCGGCACTGCGGTGAGACCCTCCAGGCGTCCCGCCTCCGCCGGATCCAGGCACCGCTCGGCGAGGCCCATCACCCCGCTGAAGCTCCACGGGTAGCTCCCCGCGTCCCGCGCGATGTTGAGCGCGTCCACGACGGCCCGGCCGAGCGGCCCGCTCCACGGCACCGCGCACACACCGAGCAGCTGGAACGCCTCGGACAGCCCGTGCGTGGCGATGAACCGCGCCACCCAGTCCGCCCGCTCGGCGGCACCCAGCGTGGTGAGCAGCTTCGCCCGCTCCGCCAGCGACACCGCCCCCGGTCCGCCCGCCTCCGGAGCGGAGGGCGCGCCGAGGAGCGCCCGGGACCAGCCGGGGTCCCGTTGCCGCACCGCCGCCCGGCACCAGGCGGCGTGCAGCTCCGGCCGCCAGTCGTCCGCCACCGGCAAGGCCACGATCTCCTCCGGCGTACGCCCCCCGAGCCGCCCGGACCACGTCCCGAGCGGCGCCGCCTCCACCAACTGGCCGAGCCACCACGACCGTTCACCTCGTCCCCCCGGGGGTTTGGGCACGACCCCGTCGCGCTCCATGCCCGCGTCGCACTGGTGCGGTGCCTCGACCACGATCGTCGGCACGCTCCGCGTCCGGTCCACGGCGACACACGAACCGGCGCGGTCCGCCATCCGGGCGGCGAGCGCGGAGGCGGGCAGCGCGGACAGCAACTCGGCCGCCGTGGCGCGCACGTTGCGGCTCCGGTCGGCCAGCGCCCGCTCCAGGAAGGGCTCGTCCGACGCGTCCAGCCCCGTCCGCAGCGAGTCGAGGAACATCAGACGGTCCTCCGCGCGCTCCGTCGCCCACGTCGTCGACAGCAGCTCGCGCGCGGCCGGGGGGTCCTGCGCCCGGATCGCGGAGAGCAGCGCCACGCGTTCGGCGAACAGCCCCTCCTCCCACAGCTCCCGTATCCGCTCCGGTTCCCCGGGACCCGGCAGTGACGTGCCTCCGCCCGGCGCGGCACGCAGCGCGAACCGCCAGTCCGGGTTGAGCCGCGCCAGCCACAGCGCTCGCGGACCGGCGAAGGCCAGGGCGGCGGGCCTGAGATCGGTACGGCCCCGGGCGGCGTCCAGCAGCGCGGGCAGCGCCTGCGGGGGCGGGGCGAAACCGCGTGCGTTCGCCAGGGCCAGCCACTGGGGCAGCAGCTCCATCAGGTCCGGTGCCGCCCCTCTGCGGCCCCCCGGCCCCGAGCCCGGCCGGTCCGCCAGCAGCATCGCGAGGCGTCGTGCGGCGGCGGGCGGCAGCGGACGGCGAGGATCGTCCGCCGCCCGCTCCGGCCGCTCGGCGGCGCGCGCGGGACGCAGTCCGGCCCGGCGCCGTACGGTCTCCACGGCCGCCGCGTCGAGGAGGGCCGCCGGAGCCTCGCGTCCCGGCGTCCACCCCGGTGGCGTACGCCGGTCGGTCCCGAGCAGCGCCGAGGTGACGAGCTCCTCCCAGGCGTCGCCGACGGGCGCGTCTGCGGGCGTCCTGTTCATGAGCGTCCTTCCGGTGACGAGCCGACCGCGAACCGGCGGCCTGCTGTACGGGAGTCGGTGGCCCTTGGATCGGGGTCGGTGGTGAACGGGTCCTCCATGGGGAGGGCGGTCATACGCGGGTCGCTTGCGGGGTGGCCGTCTTTGAGCGGGGTGGTCCGGTGCGGGCGCGTACGGAGGGCGGTCGTAGGTGGGTCGGTTGTGAGGTGGCCGTCTTTGCGTGGGGTGGTCCGGTGCGGGCGCGTACGGAGGGCGGCTGTACGTGGGTCGGCTGAGAGGCGGCCGTCCTTGCGCGGGGCGGTGCGGCTACGGCGCGGGCGGGTCAGCACAGGGGAACCGCCTCCCCCGAGCCCCCGGGCCAGGCGGTCAGGGGGGTGAAGCCGCGGTGACCGCACTCGCCGAAGACCGTGACGGGAGCCCCGCCGGACAGCGAGACCAGCCGCCACAGCCCCGGCCGCGTCGCGGCGGACGGCGTCAGGGGCAGCGCCAGGTCGCCGTCCGCGTCCGCCAGCTGCCACGAGTCGCCGGCCGGGGTGGGCACGACCCGGTCCAGCGTGACCGGGCAGGAGTCCAGCCAGGGGTCGGACCGCAGCGCCTCGCCGTAACGGGCGGTGGCCTCGGCCGTCGTGATGCCCGGCGGACGTGTCCGTGTCGGGGCCGGGGGTGTGAACTGCTCACCCAGCGCCACCCGTGAGCCGCCGCCCCCCGTGTACGCCGACAGCTCCGCGTCGAAGGCCAGGCCGACCGGCAGAGCCAGTTCCGGAGCGCGGCCGGCCGCCCCGTAGGAGAGGAGCAGGGCGGTACGGCCCGACCCGGCGCCGTACAGCCAGATCCGGCGGGTCGTCAGCGCGCCCTCCGACGTGTCGTACTGGGCGAGGACCAGCCAGTGGTCCCGCTCCGGCGGACCGTCGGCGGAGGCCGGCAGCCCCACCCGGGAGCGGACCGTCGCCGCCAGCCCGTCCGGCAGACCCTCGCGGCCCAGCCAGCCCTTGTCGAGGAGGTGGAGCAGCGCGCACTCCTCCAGCAGCCGCACCGGCCAGCCGGGACCCGACGCCGGGATCGCCCCCAACTCCCGCACACGAGAGGCGAGACCGGGCGCCTGCGCGTCGACCATGCGCGCCGCCGTCTCCTCCCACATCCCGTAACCCGCCTGCTCGGCCTGGGCGAGACCGCCGCGCAGCAGATCCGCCAGCCGCTGCTCCAGCTCCGTCGCCCCCGCGGTGATCCGCTCGGCCCGTCGCTCGGCGCGGCGCCGGGCCGCCTCCGGATCACCGGTGCCCGGGGAACCGGGCGCCCCCTCAGCTCGTTTCTCCTCCGCGCGCTTCCGCCTCCCCTCGAGCCACTGCCGCGCCCAGTCCGGCGCCGGCCCCCGCGGCACCGTGCCGTCCTGGCCCGCCCAGAGCAGCAGCAGGCCGAGCGCGTGCTTGCACGGGAACTTCCGGCTCGGACAACTGCACTTGTACGCGGGCCCGGCGGAGTCCGCCATGTCTATGACCGTCTGATACGGCTTGCTGCCGCTGCCCTTGCACAGCCCCCACACCGCCCCCTCGCCCGAATCGCCCGCCTCCGACCACGGTCCGGCCGACCCGAGCCTGCTCCCCGCCTTGCGTGACGCGGCGTCAGGCGCCAGTGCCAGCACCTGATCCGCAGTCCAGCGCACCCCCTGCTGAGTCATGACACCGAAGGTAGATCCCGCCACTGACAATCCACCTCCGCGACGACGTTTTCGCAGGTCAGAACGCATTGTCAGTGGCGTGGTGCACGGTTGACCCAGATCGAACCGGCCGAGCTGGAGGGGGACCGAGCCATGTCCGTGTCCGTTGACCCGTCATCCCACAATCCGTCCGCGGCGGAGCTCGCGGCACGGCCCGCGGAAGAGGCGGGCGAGGTGCTGCGGCCGCACGCCGAGACCGCCTTCGCCGCCGAACTCGCCGCGCTGGCAGCGCAGGACGACCGGCCCCGGCCGGCCCGCTGGCGGATGTCGCCGTGGGCCGTCGCGACGTATCTGCTGGGCGGCACCCTGCCGGACGGCACGGTCATCACACCCAAGTACGTGGGGCCGCGACGCATCGTCGAGGTGGCCGTCACCACGCTCGCCACCGACCGTGCCCTGCTCCTGCTCGGCGTGCCGGGCACCGCGAAGACATGGGTGTCCGAGCATCTGGCGGCCGCCGTCAGCGGCGACTCGACCCTGCTCGTCCAGGGCACGGCGGGCACGCCCGAAGAGGCCATCCGCTACGGCTGGAACTACGCGCAGCTGCTCGCCCACGGCCCGAGCCGGGACGCGCTGGTGCCGAGCCCCGTCATGCGCGCCATGGCCGAGGGCATGACCGTGCGGGTCGAGGAGCTGACCCGCATCCCCGCCGACGTCCAGGACACACTGATCACGATCCTGTCCGAGAAGACGCTGCCCGTACCGGAGTTGGGGCAGGAGGTGCAGGCGGTCCGCGGCTTCAACCTGATCGCCACGGCCAACGACCGCGACCGCGGGGTGAACGACCTCTCCAGCGCGCTGCGCCGCCGGTTCAACACCGTGGTGCTGCCCCTGCCGGAGAGCGCCGAGGCCGAGGTCGACATCGTGTCGCGCCGCGTGGACCAGATCGGCCGCTCCCTCGACCTGCCTGCCGCGCCCGAGGGCATCGACGAGATCCGCCGTGTCGTCACGGTCTTCCGGGAGCTTCGCGACGGCGTCACGGCCGACGGGCGTACGAAGCTGAAGTCCCCCAGCGGCACCCTGTCCACCGCCGAGGCGATCTCCGTCGTCACCAACGGCCTCGCCCTGGCCGCCCACTTCGGCGACGGTGTCCTGCGCGCGGGCGATGTCGCCGCAGGCATCCTCGGTGCCGTCGTGCGCGACCCGGCGGCGGACCGGGTCATCTGGCAGGAGTACCTGGAAGCGGTCGTGCGGGAGCGGGACGGCTGGAAGGACTTCTACCGGGCCTGCCGGGAGGTGAGCGTGTGAGCGGGTCGCCGGGGGAGGCCGGGCCGGAGGCGGGCGTCGCCGGGGAGCGCGACGCTGCGCCGTCGGGCCTCGGGGAGACGGCGGAGCCGGTGCGCTTCGATGAGGGCGCCAAAATCTCCTCGGAGGGATGGGACGGGGGTCCGTCCCTCCGAGGCCGGGGGCCGTTGCTGCTGGGGGTGCGCCACCACGGGCCCGGGTCGGCGCGGGCGGTGCGGGCCGTGCTGGACGAGGCCCGGCCCCGGGTGGTCCTCATCGAGGGCCCGCCCGAGGCCGATCCGCTGATCCCGCTCGCCGCCGACCCGGGCATGCGGCCGCCCGTCGCCCTGCTCGCCCACGCCGTGGACGAGCCCGGACGCTCGGCGTTCTGGCCGCTCGCCGACTTCTCCCCGGAGTGGGTCGCCATCCGCTGGGCCGTCGAGCACGGCGTTCCGGCCCACTTCATCGACCTGCCGGCGACGCACACGCTGGCGTGGGGGAAGGAGGACGCGGAGCCGGCCGCTGAACCGGGCCAGGCGGGGGCCGGGGCGCACGCGGAGGCCGAGGCCCCGGGCGGGGCGGAGCCCGGCAGCGGGCCCGAGGGCGAGGCGGGGGCCGTGAGCGGGGCCGAGGGGGGTTCCGGGGCGGGGGATCGAGCGGAGGCCGCGGGAGAGACCGAGGGGGCAACGAGGACCGGGGGTGAGGCGGACGCGGGGACCGAGGGTGCATCGGGAAGCGGGGCTGAGGCGGACGCGGGCACCTGTGCCGGGCCGGGGTCCGAGGTGGAGCCCGCGAGTGAAGCCGGGGCCGACGCGGGGACCGAGGTGGCTTCTGAGCCCGGGGCCGAGGCGGGGGACGGTGTCGGGGGTGAGGGCGGAGACGGGGACGAGGCCCTGCGTATCGATCCGCTCGCCGTGCTGGCGGAGACCGCCGGTTACGACGACCCCGAGCGGTGGTGGGAGGACGTGATCGAGCACCGGGGCGGGGGCACCGACGTGTACGCGCCGTTCGCCGTACTGGGTGAGGCGATGACGGCGTTGCGGGAGGAGTACGGGGCCGGCGGGCACGACCGGGACCTGGTGCGGGAGGCGTACATGCGGCTCCAGTTGCGCGCGGCACAGAAGGAGTTCGGGGACGAGGTGGCCGTGGTGTGCGGGGCGTGGCACGTGCCCGCGCTGCGCGAGAAGCACACCGTCGCCGCCGACCGCGCCCTGTTGAAGGGGCTGCCCAAGGTCAAGGCCGACATGACCTGGGTGCCGTGGACGCACCGCCGGCTGTCCCGGGCCAGCGGGTACGGCGCGGGCATCGACTCGCCCGGCTGGTACGGGCACCTCTTCAGCGCGCCGGACCGTCCCGTCGAGCGCTGGATGACGAGGGTGGCCGGACTGCTGCGCGACGAGGACCGGATGGTGTCGTCCGCCCATGTCATCGAGGCGGTGCGGCTGGCGGACACCCTCGCCGCGATGCGCGGCCGTCCGCTGCCCGGTCTGACCGAGACGACCGACGCCGTGCGTGCCGTGATGTGCGAGGGCTCCGACGTGCCGCTGGCGCTCGTGCACGACCGGCTGGTCGTCGGGGACGTCCTGGGGGAGGTGCCGGATTCCGCGCCCGCGGTGCCCCTCCAGCGCGACCTGACCCGGCTTCAGCGCCGGCTCCGGATGAAACCGGAGCCGCTGGAGCGCGAGCTGGAGCTCGACCTGCGCAAGGAGACCGACGCGGGGCGCAGCCGCCTGCTGCACCGGCTGCGGCTCCTGGGCGTCGGATGGGGCGAAACAACCGCCTCGCGCGGCAGTACGGGCACCTTCCGGGAGACCTGGCGGCTGAGGTGGGAGCCGGAGCTGTCCGTGCGGGTCGCCGAGGCCGGGGTGTGGGGTACGACCGTCCTGTCCGCGGCGACGGCCAGAGCCGAGTCGGACGCGGTCGCCGCGAGTTCCCTGGCCGATGTCACGGCACTCGCCGAGCGCTGCCTGCTGGCCGAACTGCCGGACGCGCTCCCTGTAGTGATGCGCGTACTCGCCGACCGTGCCGCTCTCGACGCGGACGTCGGCCATCTGGCGCAGGCGCTGCCCGCGCTGGTCCGTTCGCTGCGGTACGGCGATGTGCGCGGCACCGACACCCGGGCCCTGACCGAGGTGGCGGTGGGTCTCGCCGATCGCGTGTTCGTCGGGTTGCCTCCCGCCTGTGCGGCACTCGACGCCGAGGCGGCTGAGGAGATGCGGCGCCATGTGGACGCCGTTCAGGGGGCCGTGGGTCTGCTGGCGGAGGCGGAGGCCGGGGCGCGGCGGGACGTGGAGCCGGGGGAGACGCGGGGGCGGGAGCGCATCCGGGACCGCTGGCACCGGGTGCTCGGCGTCCTGTCGCGACGGGACACCGTGCCGGGGGTGATCCGGGGGCGTGCCGTGCGGCTGCTGCTGGACGGCGGGGAGTTGGCGCAGGAGGAGGCCGCGCGGCTCATGGGGCTCGTGCTGTCGCCGGGGACGGCACCGGCCGACGCGGCGGCCTGGATCGAGGGGTTCGTCGGTGGCGGCTCGGGCGGCGGAATGTTGCTCGTGCACGACGAGCGTCTGCTCGGGCTGGTGGACGCGTGGCTGACGGGGGTGCCGGCCGAGGCGTTCACCGACGTACTGCCGCTGCTGCGGCGCACGTTCTCGGCGTATGAGACGGGGGTGCGGCGAACACTGGGGGAGTTGGTGCGGCGCGGACCGGGGTCGGGGGCACGTGTCTCCGCCACCTCCTCGGCCGTACCCGGATTCGCGGCCACCCTCGACACCGAGCGCGCGGACGCCGTGCTGCCGGTGTTGCGGCTGCTGTTGGGCTGCGGCGAGCCCGGTGACCCCGGGGAGACCGGCGATCTTCCTGGGGCAAGCAGCGGTGTCCCCGGGCCGGGCAGCTCGGGTGGCTCCGCAGGTATGGGCATGGACACCCGCGCCGGCAACAGCGCGAACGGCGGGAACAGCGCGGACGCCCACGGCAGCACCGGCGCCGGCAACAGTGCGGACGCCGAAGGCAGTACCGGCGCCCGTGACAGTGCGAGGGCCGGCGTCGAAGTGGACGCCGGTGCGAGGGCGGGCGCGGGTGTCGAAGGAGACGCCGGTGTCGGCGGGGGCGCCGGTGACAGTGGCAGCGACAACTTGAGGGGAGTGGCCTGATGGCCGCGGCGATGACGAACCGTGCCGGGTCGGAGGGGCGCCCGGGAGACGCGACGGCTGCCGACGCCGCCGCCGACGAGCGGCTGCGGCGATGGCGACTCGTCCTCGGGGGAGACGCGGCCGACGGGACCGGGCGAACCCTCGCCGGTCAGGACGCGGCGATGGACGACGCGCTCGCCGCGCTGTACGGCAAGGGCGACAAGGCGCCGTCGGGACGGGAGCGGACCGCGGGGCTGGGGGCGTCGGCGCCGTCGGTCGCGCGCTGGCTCGGGGACATCCGGACCTACTTCCCGTCCTCCGTCGTCCAGGTCATGCAGCGAGACGCCATGGACCGGCTCGGGCTGGCCACGCTGCTCCTCGAACCGGAGATGCTGGAGGCGGTCGAGGCCGACGTGCACCTCGTGGGCACGCTGCTCTCCCTGCACAAGGCCATGCCCGAGACGACGAAGGAGACGGCACGGGCCGTCGTGCGCAAGGTCGTCGAGGACCTGGAGAAGCGGCTCGCCACCCGCACCCGGGCGACGCTCACCGGCGCCCTCGACCGCAGTGCGCGGATCAGCAGACCCCGCCATCACGACATCGACTGGAACCGCACCATCGCGGCCAACCTCAAGCACTACCTGCCCGAGTACGGCACGATCGTGCCCGAGCGGCTGATCGGCTACGGGCGCGCCTCGCAGTCCGTGAAGAAGGAAGTCGTGCTCTGCATCGACCAGTCGGGTTCGATGGCGGCGTCCGTCGTGTACGCGTCCGTCTTCGGGGCGGTCCTCGCGTCCATGCGGTCCATCGCCACCCGGCTCGTCGTCTTCGACACGGCCGTCGCCGACCTCACCGACCAGCTCGACGACCCGGTGGACGTCCTGTTCGGCACCCAGTTGGGCGGCGGGACGGACATCAACAGGGCACTGGCGTACTGCCAGTCGCAGATCACCCGCCCGGCGGACACGGTGGTCGTACTGATCAGCGACCTGTACGAGGGCGGCATACGGAACGAGATGCTCAAGCGGGTGGCCGCGATGAAGGCGTCCGGGGTGCAGTTCGTGGCGTTGCTCGCGCTGTCCGACGAAGGAGCGCCCGCGTACGACGGGGAGCACGCCGCGGCGCTGGCGGCGCTCGGGGCGCCGGCGTTCGCGTGTACGCCCGACCTGTTTCCCGAGCTGATGGCGGCGGCGATCGAGAAGCGGCCGCTGCCGATACCGGACAACACGTGAGGAGGGTGGGATACCGGTCATGAGTACCCATCGGTAACAGGGGGCTTGCGCAACCTCCGCAGTCCCGTGCGAGTATCGGCATCTTCTTCGAATTCGGTGGTGTGTGCGCCACGTTCTGCACCGCACCGCCGGATTCTGCCCCGTTCCGCCGCATGGGAGATCTCGCCGTCGTGGCCCTGCCGGTCGCACCGCCCTACACCGGTGCCGCTCTGCGCGTGATGCGCACGGCGGCCGGGCGGCGTGCGCTGCAACTGGGCGTGCTCGTCGGCGGTTTGTCCGCGCTCGGGTTCATCGGCGGGGGACAGGCCCACGCGGCGGACGCGGCCTCGCCGGTGGCACCGGCCGGCGTCGTGCGGTCGGTGCAGGGTCCCTTCCCGCTCACGTCTCCGCGTGACGGGGTCGAGTCGGCGGGCGACGCGGTCGTACGCGCGGTCGGGAACGTGCTGGGGGAGCCGGCCCGGACGCCCGTCACCCCGGTCCACCGCCCGGCCCCGTCGACGGTCCCCGGAGTCCGCGCCGCCGCCCCCGCGACTCCGGCCCGGCACCGTGATGCCGCGACGACCGCGACCAGCAGGCAGAGCACCAACCTCTCCACCCCCGCCGTCACCGTCACCGTCCCGGTCCCGGTAGAGCGGCCGGAGCACCGGACCACCGGTAGCGCCGCCCGCTGGTCGGGCGACCGGCCGACGAACCCCGCGCCGGACGCACCCGCCCTCTCGGCCACCGACCGGACCCGGCGCCCCGCCACGGACGGCGTCCTGCGTCCGGTCACGGAAGGTGTCCTGCGCCCGGTCACGGAGGGTGTCCTGCGCCCGGTCACGGAGGGTGTCCTGCGTCCGGTGACAGACGGCATCCGGCGTTCCACCACGTCCGTCGCAACGCCGCCCGTCCAGACGCCGCCCGCCCAGACGCCGCCCGCCACGGACACGGCGCCGCCCGTAAGTGACGCGACCCAGCCCGCGCCCGACGACGTCCTGCAGCCCGTCACCGATGTCCTTCAGCCGGTCACGGACGCTCTTTCGCCGGCCACCGACCTCCCGCAGCCCGCCACCGGCGCTCTCCAGCCCGCCACCGATGTCCTGCAGCCGGTCACGGCCGCACTCCCGCCGACCGCCGACGTCCTCCAGCCCGTGACCGGGGTGCTCCAGCCCGTGACCGGCGTCCTCCAGCCGGTGACCGGGGTGCTCCAGCCCGTCACCGGAGTCGTGCAGCCCGTCGGTGATCTCGTCGGGGACGTTGTCGGGAACGTCGTCGGAGGGCTCGGGGAGGTTTCCGCGGAGTTGCCGGTGTGGCCCGAGGGGCCGTCCGGGCCTTCGGTGCCCGGGCTGCCGCAACTTCCCGGGCTCCCGGTGCTTCCCGAGACGCCGGAGCTGCCCGGAGTGCCGGGCGCGGACCAGGTCCTTCCGGCCCCCGCCCCCGCGTGCCCGCAGGACTCGGGTGCCGACGCCGCCCGACCGAACCCGGTGGAGCACGCTGATGGCGTGAGCGCAGGTCCGGCGGTCGCGTACGGCCCGAGGGCTGGCACGGCGGGCGCTGGCGCCGCAGGACGCGAAGGACAGGTGAGCCGGCGCTACGCGGATGGCGTACGGACCGTGCCGGTGCCCTCGCACCGGGCGCCCGACGGTGACCCGGCCCACGCGCTCACCAATGGTTCGGCGGCCGACGGCGGCGCCCCCCGCCACGGCGATGCCCACGCCGTCACGTCGGACCTGCGGGCCCCGTGGCGGCTCGTGCCCGGCGCTTCCGAGGCCGGCGTCGTCTCCGGAACCCGGGACAGGCAACGGGAGATCCCCGAGTTCCCCGGCTAGGACAGCCCTCCGTCCCGCGCGGTGACCATCGCGCCGGGAGGGAACCGGTCGGCGCTCGCGAGAGGCGGCGCAGGTCGGCTGACGGTTTCGTCCTCACGCCGGTGACGGTGTCGTGCCCACGACGGCACGACCGCCCCGGCCGCCCGGAAGACACCCGCCACGCCCCTGCGGCACCCGCGGAAACCACGGCATACGCAGCACCCGCGGCATACGCGGCACCTCTGCAGCCGCCGGAACCGCGGCGAGAGGGCGACAGCAGGCACAGCGGCGCGAGCGGCAACAGCAGGAACAGCAGGAACAGCGGCAACGGTGGCGTCCCACGCCCCGAGCCGTCAGCTGCCGCTCAGCCCAGCCGACATGCCCCAGCTGGCCCAATCGTCTCAGCGGTCCCACCGGTCCCAACCGTCACGGACGGTCAGTCAAGCGAGCCGGTCCCCCGTGGGCCGGTCCGTCCCGAAGCACGGCGTCGACGAGCGGCGCGCGTCCGGCGAGCAAGAGCCGGGGCGCGTCCGCCGTACGGCGTCCCACCGACCCCGCGGGGGCGAGAACCCGGACGGCCGAAAGCCGTCGGTCCGTCCACCGAGACCCCCGCGGCCAGGCCCGCACGGTCCCCATTGGGGTGGGGACCGGGCGAGCCGGGCCTCTCGAAGCCGTCGAGGGGCCGGGACCTCCGAAGCCGTCGGAGGCCCTCCCAGGAGCCTCACCGGGCCAACCCCAGCCCGGTGAGGCCCCGTCCGGGGCACAATCTGTGACAGGTATCACCGCTCAGGTGTGATCTGCGATTTAGGGACCCACGGCGAGCGGCGATAACCTGCGGGACGGACATGCCGCGCGCTCGGACACCGTGTGCGCCACCCTTGTGACAGCGGACGTCACGTTGCCCTTCGCGGCACGCCCACGGAGATAGCAGACCGCAGAGCGGCGAGATCACTGATAGGGACGGACGCGCGTGGACCTGTTCGAGTACCAGGCGAGGGACCTCTTCGCCAAGCACGGTGTACCGGTGCTGGCCGGTGAAGTCATCGACACGCCTGAGGCAGCCCGCGAGGCGACCGAGCGTCTTGGCGGCAAGTCCGTCGTCAAGGCCCAGGTGAAGGTGGGAGGCCGTGGCAAGGCCGGTGGCGTGAAGCTGGCCGCCACCCCCGACGAGGCCGTCGCCCGGGCGACGGACATCCTCGGGATGGACATCAAGGGCCACACGGTCCACAAGGTGATGATCGCCGAGACGGCTCCCGAGATCCTGGAGGAGTACTACGTCTCGTACCTCCTCGACCGCACCAACCGCACCTTCCTGGCCATGGCCTCGGTGCAGGGCGGCATGGACATCGAGGAGGTCGCGGAGAAGACCCCCGAGGCCCTCGCGAAGGTCCCGGTCGACTCCAACGAGGGCGTCTCGATCGAGAAGGCCCGCGAGATCGTCGCCCAGGCGAAGTTCCCGGCCGAGGTCGCCGAGAAGGTCGCCGAGGTCCTCGTGACCCTCTGGGACACCTTCGTCGCCGAGGACGCGCTCCTCGTCGAGGTGAACCCCCTCGCCAAGGTCGCCTCGGGCGACATCCTGGCGCTCGACGGCAAGGTGTCCCTGGACGCCAACGCCGAGTTCCGCCAGCCGGAGCACGAGGCGCTCGAGGACAAGGACGCGGCCGACCCGCTCGAGGCCGCGGCCAAGGCCAAGAACCTCAACTACGTGAAGCTCGACGGCGAGGTCGGCATCATCGGCAACGGCGCGGGTCTGGTCATGTCGACCCTCGACGTCGTCGCGTACGCCGGTGAGGCCCACGGCGGCGTGAAGCCCGCCAACTTCCTCGACATCGGCGGCGGCGCCTCCGCGCAGGTCATGGCCAACGGCCTGGAGATCATTCTCGGCGACCCGGACGTCAAGTCCGTGTTCGTCAACGTCTTCGGCGGCATCACCGCGTGCGACGAGGTCGCCAACGGCATCGTCCAGGCGCTGCAGCTCCTCGCCGACAAGGGCGAGGAAGTCACCAAGCCGCTGGTCGTCCGTCTCGACGGCAACAACGCGGAGCTGGGTCGCAAGATCCTGTCGGACGCCAACCACCCGCTGGTCCAGCGTGTGGACACCATGGACGGCGCGGCCGACAAGGCCGCCGAGCTCGCGGCCGCGAAGTAAGGGATAGAGGACCAGACCACCATGGCTATCTTCCTCAACAAGGACAGCAAGGTCATCGTCCAGGGCATGACCGGTGCCACGGGCATGAAGCACACCAAGCTCATGCTGGCCGACGGCACGAACATCGTCGGCGGCGTGAACCCGCGCAAGGCCGGCACCTCCGTCGACATCGACGGCAACGAGATCCCGGTCTTCGGCACGGTCGCCGAGGCGATGGAGAAGACCGGCGCCAACGTGTCCGTCCTCTTCGTGCCGCCGGCGTTCGCGAAGGCCGCCGTCGTCGAGGCGATCGACGCCGAGATCCCCCTCGCGGTCGTCATCACCGAGGGCATCGCGGTGCACGACTCCGCCGCCTTCTGGGCGTACGCGAAGGCCAAGGGCAACAAGACCCGGATCATCGGCCCGAACTGCCCCGGCCTCATCACGCCGGGCCAGTCCAACGCCGGCATCATCCCGGGCGACATCACGAAGCCGGGCCGCATCGGCCTGGTCTCGAAGTCCGGCACGCTGACCTACCAGATGATGTACGAGCTGCGGGACATCGGCTTCTCGTCCGCCGTCGGCATCGGTGGCGACCCGGTCATCGGCACGACGCACATCGACGCGCTCGCCGCGTTCGAGGCCGACCCCGACACCGACCTGATCGTCATGATCGGTGAGATCGGCGGCGACGCCGAGGAGCGCGCGGCCGACTTCATCAAGGCCAACGTGTCGAAGCCGGTCGTCGGTTACGTCGCGGGCTTCACCGCGCCCGAGGGCAAGACCATGGGCCACGCCGGCGCCATCGTCTCCGGCTCCTCCGGCACGGCCGCCGCGAAGAAGGAGGCCCTCGAGGCCGCCGGCGTCAAGGTCGGCAAGACGCCGACCGAGACGGCGAAGCTGGCGCGCGAGATCCTCGCCGGCTGAACTCCGGCCCAGTTCGGCTGAGTCCGGCCTGAACACCGGGTGGGCCCGTACCCCTGTCGGGGTGCGGGCCCACCGGCATGTCCGGCCCCGACGGACGGCCCCGGCCGACGGTCGCGGACGGACGGTCGCGGACGGACGGCGGCCCCGTACGGGCGCTCACGTCGGTGTCATCTGCCCTGCGGGACGAGCCTTCCCGGGCCGTTCTCGGTCTCCGACCTGAGCTTGGTGCGCAGGTCGAGTTCCTCCTGCGAGAGCGTGCCGGGGGCCGCGCGCGGCGGTACCCCGCGCACCGTCTCGCCCGGGGACAGCGGGGGCTCGTAGTGGTCGGGGGCGGTGGCCAGCGTCAGCGTCGTGGTGGTGACGAGGAGCGTGGTGACGGCGATGGCCGCGCGGGTCCAGCTGCGGGCACGGCGCTCGCTGCCGGTGCGCACCGCGACCGGCTTGGCCGCCCGCAGCCGTTCCGAACCGGCCAGCGCGGCGAGGCGGCGGTGCAGTTCCTCGGGCGCCGAGAGCTCCGGCAGGTACGTGGCCATGGCCTCCCGCGCGTGCAGCAGCCGGTTGGCCGTCGCGGGAGTGCTCGCCTCCGTCTCGGCCGCGGTGTCCGGCAGGTCGAGTCCGACGCCGTCGTACAGGAGCAGGGTGCGCCGGTAGACGGGCGGCAGTTTCAGGACGGCGGCGAGGAGAGCACGGTCGGCCGGGTTGGCGGGCGGTGCCTCGGGATGGCGGTGGCGCAGCCGCAGCCGGTGCCAGGGGGAGAGCGCGTACTCGTACGCCGTCGCCCGCACCCACCCGGCCGGGTCCCGGTCGACGGCCACCTCGGGCCAGCGCTGCCAGGCCAGTTGGAAGGCCCGCTCCACGGACTCGCGCGCCAGCTCACGCCGCCCGGTGAGCAGATACGTCTGCCGTACGAGGGCGGGGGCGCAGAACTCGTAGAGCGCGTCGAACGCCTGAGGGGGCGTCAGGGGGCGCTGTGGCGGCCGGGGTTCGGCTTCCTCGCCGGAATCGCCCTCGCCCTCCGTCGGAACGCCCGCCGGATCGGCCGGGTCCAGGCCACTGCCGTCCTCGCCGCTGCCGTCCCCGTTGCCGGCGTCCGGGCCGTCGGCGTCCTGGCCGTCACGGTGCTCGCCGTCAGAGTTCTGGCCGTCGGATCCGTTGCCGTCGGAAGCCTGGCCGTCGGGCTCCCGGCTGCCGGGTCCGTTGCCGTCGGACGCCTCGCTGTCGGATTCCCAGCCGTCGGGTCCCTTGCCGTCAGACGCCTTGCTGTCAGGGCTCCTGCCGTCGGTGTCGGAGTCGGCGTCAGCCTTCGCGTCACCGTCACCGTCCTGTCCGGCCGGCGAAGGTGCGGTGCCGGCCGGACCGGCGCCCTCCGTGGAAGTGGCGGAGTCCGTCGGCGGAAGCGCGTCCTCGTCGGCGCCGGCGGGCACGAGGACGAGCTGAGACCGCTGGACCCGCTCACCGGTGCCGGCGGCCACGGACTCGGGCCCGCGCCCCGCCTCCTGTCCGGCCAGCAGTTTCGCGTACGCCTCCCGCTCGCGGCCGCGCGGCGCCGAGCGCCCGCTCTCCCACGAACGCACGGTGTCGCGGCTCACGCCCAGGCGGACCGCGACCTGTGCCTGGGTCAGGCCGGCCGCCTCGCGCAGGCGTCGGCGCCGCTTGGGGGACGGAAGCGGGGTGGCAGGACTCTGCGTCACCGGGCGCCCCTTCGTACGAAAAAGTACATAAACGTATATTGAGCGACACATCCGGGGTTTGCCTGTTACGGGGATAAAGCGCGTGTCGTTGGCAGCATGGCGTGCGTGACCCATCTGACCGACCGCAGCCCGTCGTTGTCGTACCTGCGCCTCAGGTGGCGCGACCGCTCCCCGGGCCTGGGCACGGGCATGCTGGGCGGCGCCCTCGCGGCGGGGCTCGGCCTCGGCTCGTTCGCCGTGCTCGTGATGGTGCTGTGGATCAGCTCCCCGTACCCGGACAGCGGCCCGAGCGGTGCCCTGCACGTCGTGGCGGCGCTCTGGCTGCTGGCCCACGGTGTCGAACTCGTCCGCACCGAGACCCTCTCCGGCGTCCCCGCCCCCGTCGGTGTGACCCCGCTGCTGCTGGTCGCGCTGCCCGCCTGGCTGCTGTACCGGGCGGCGCGGGACGCCGTGGAGTCCGTGCCGGTCCCCCGTACGGCGTGGGCCGGTGTGGTCGCCGGCTATCTCGCCGTCGGCGGTCCGGCGGCGCTGTACGCGTCGGGCGGGGAACTGCGCCCCTCCTGGGTCTGGACCGTGCTGTGCCTGCCCTTGCTGGCCGCGTCCGCCGCCGGGGCCGGGGTGTGGGCCGCGAACGGCCCACCGGAGGGGCACCTGCCCCCGGCCGTGCGCCGGGGGCTCGGCCGGCTTCCCTCGGGCGTACGCCGTCTCGTCCTCGCGGTCGTCGCGCCCGAGGAACGCAACAGGCTGGCGGCGGTGCTGCGGGCGGCCGGGGCGGGGACGGCGGCCCTGGTCGGCGCCGGTGCGCTGCTCGTCGCGATCTCCCTGCTGTGGCACGGAGGGCCGGCCCGTGCCTCCTTCGTGCAGCTCACGGGGGTGTGGTCGGGGCGCTTCGCGGTCCTGCTGCTGTGCCTCGCCCTCGTGCCGAACGCGGCGGTGTGGGCGGCGGCGTACGGGCTCGGGCCCGGATTCGCGCTGGGCGCGGGTCAGGTGGCGGCGCCGCTGTCCGCCGCGGTGACGGGACCCCCGCTGCCGCCGTTCCCGCTGCTGGCCGCGGTTCCGCAGGCCGCCGGGACACCGCTGGGCTGGCTGGCCGTGGTGGTTCCGGTGGCCGGCGGGGTGACCATGGCGTGGCACGTGGCGAGATCCGCCTCCCGGGACCGGGCGGCGGCCTGGCCCCGGCGGCGCACGATGGGCACCGCGGCGGCCGCCGCCGGGGTGTGCGGGGCCGCTCTCGGGCTGCTCGCCGGGGCCGCGGGCGGACCGCTCGGCGTCGCCGCGCTGTCCCGGTTCGGTCCGGTCTGGTGGCAGGCCGGAGGCGCCGCCGCCGCGTGGACGGCGCTGATCGGGGTCCCGGTGGCACTGATTCTGCGGAGCTGGTGGCTGCGGGAGCCTCGCCCGCACGAGCCGAGGCAGGACGCCACCGAGCCGAAGCAGGACGCCACCGGGCAGAAGCAGGGTGCCACCGAGCTGAAGCAGGCGGTGCCGGCTCCGGCCGCGAAGCCGGGGCACACGTTGAAGCGGAAGCAGCGGAAGCAGGAACCGAAGGACCCGACGACGGGAGCCTCGACCCCGGGCAAGCCGTCGACGCGCGAGCCACTGGTGCCGCCCCCGGCGGTACGGGACCCGGGCGACCCCGGTGCGGAACCAGCGGCCGGGACGGTACGGGACGCGGGCACCCCGGGAACGACGGCGGCGGCGGACCGGTCCTCGGGTCCGGGCGGGGCCGGGACGCCGCAGGACCCCGCTCCACGTAAGCCCGGGGCAGAGGCGACGGCGGCACCGGAGCCGGAGTCGGCGTCGCAGCCGGGCTCCGGGAAGGCGCCGACGGGGACCACCGCACCGTCGGAACCCGCCCCGGAAGCGACCCCGGATACGCACCCCGTCTCAGCCTCGGCCCCGGACCCGCGCCTGGACACGCACCCCGCCTCGGCTCCGACCCCGGACCCCCGCCTGGACACGCACCCTGCCTCGCCCGCGGCCCCGGACCCGCACCCCGCCTCGAAGCGGGCCCCCGACGCGGCGAGCCTGGACCCGGACCTCGCCCTCGACCCGCACCCGAACCCGCACATGGCCCCCGGCGCCGTCGGCCCGAGCCCCGGAACGACGGCCGGCCGGGACGCCTCCGAGCAGGACATGGCCGCCACCGGGGAACCGGAGACGGCCGGAGCGGCTTCCCGGGGGCGCACTCGGAGAACGGGCCTGGCCGCGTCCGGTTCCTGGTTCGGCCGGAGGAAGAAGCGCCCGCGTCGTGAGCGGGACGGCGCTCCGGAGCGGGACACGGCGCGGCAGACGGCCAGGTCGGTGTCCGTACCCGCGGCCGACGATCCCGATCTGGCGCCGTACGACCTGTTGCCGTCCGACGCCCCGGGCTGGCACGACGACGCGTCCCGTGCCTCCCGCTGGGCGGCCCTGAAGGAGGCGGCGGCCTCCACGGACCCACCGTCGCGCCCCGGGGCCTGACGGAACCTGGTCCCTGACCGGACCCTGGGCCCGACCGACCCCGGGTCCTGGCCGAAGCCGGGCATGAGGAGCCCGGGTCCTGACCGAACCCGGATTTCTGACCGGAGCCGGTCCTGACCGACCCCGGGTCCTGACTGACCCCGGTCCGGTCGGGCCCGGGGTCGGTCCGACGTCAGCCCGTGCCGAGGATTCCGCGCAGCTCCTTGGGGAGCAGGTCGTCGCAGGACTGCTTGGCCGTGGTGGTGAGCGCGTCGTTCGTGCAGGTGTAGTAGTCGCTGTAGACGAGCTGGGCGGTGAAGGTGGCGGCGACCATGGCGAGCGCCAGGGACGCGGTGACCAACCCGCTCACCGCGGCGCTCGTCTGCGGCCGGGCGACCGGTTCGGGGGTCCGGGCGCCCGGTTCCGGCGTGCGGGGCTTGGCGCGCACGGAGCTGACGCCCCAGTACATGGCCAGTGCGCCCAGCAGCAGCGCCACGTACGGCCAGCTGAAGAGCGCGAAGAAGAACGCCCACATGCCGGTGAGCAGGGAGTAGCGGGCACGGCGCTGGGCCGGGTCCGCCGGGTCCCAGCGCATACCGCTGCCGGAGCCGCCGGGGCCGCCCTCCCGGTTGTCGCCCTGGCCGCCGTTCGGGCCGCCCGGTCCGGGGGCGCCGGGGCGGTCGCCGAAGCCGCCGCCCTGCGTGGGGCCGGGCTGGCGGTCGCTCCACTGGCTGCCCCAGGGGGAGTGCCCGTTCTCGTCCTGGCCCTCGGCGCCACCCTGGCCGGCGGGCCGGCGGGGCTGCCACGGCTGGTCCGGGGTGCCCTCGGGCGGCGGGGCGAACGGGTTGTGGTCCGCGTCGGACCCCGAAGCGGAATCGGCACCCGAGGAGTCGCGTCCGCCGGAGGAGTCGCGGCCGCCCGAGCCGTCGCGCCCGCCGGTGGACCCGGGCCCGGTGCTGGGGGCGTCCCCGTTCTCCTGCGGCGACATGGGCGAAGGGCGCCGCTCGCGCAGCAGGAGCGGAGGGAGTCGGAGACTGCGGTCCGGCATCAGGTGTGCGTCTTCCCCTAAGTGGTTCTGGCGGGCGGGGTGGCCGCGAGCTGTGCGCTCACGGCGTCCGCCCCGGGTGTTCGAGGCAGGGGCTCGCGCCCCGGCGGTCCGGGTCCGGGACTCTCACCCCGGGCTGTGCGGTGCGGGACTCGCGTCCCGGGCACCCGTGCCCGCGACGCGCGGCCGGGGCCCGGCCCCGACGCGGACGTCCGGGACCCGTGCCCGGGCATGCGTGCCCGTCCGGTCAACGTCCCACGTGTGCGGGGCGTTCCCCGCGTCGAGCGGCGTTCCGGGCGGCGGCCTCACCGCACGCTACCTCCCGGCCGCGCCCCCGTCCCGTGGGGGCCGCCCGGTGTGCCGGTATCGTTGCTGCCGGTCGGCCGCTTCGTAGACTTCCCCGTATCCCGGGGCGCGAAGCATTCGTACGACCGTACAAACGCTTCCCCGAGAAAGGGCCTCGCCGTGGCCAAGGCCAAGCGCCTCGTCGTGCTGGTCTCCGGATCAGGCACGAACCTCCAGGCACTGCTCGACGCCATCGCGGACGAGGGCGCCGAGGCCTACGGAGCCGAGATCGTGGCCGTGGGCGCGGACCGGGACGGCATCGCCGGTCTGGAGCGCGCGCGGCAGGCCGGACTGCCGACCTTCGTGCGGCGGGTCGCGGACTACGGGACCCGCGGGGAGTGGGACGCGGCGCTCGCCGAGGCGACGGCCGGGTACGAGCCGGACCTGGTGGTCTCCGCCGGGTTCATGAAGATCGTCGGCAAGGAGTTCCTGGCCCGGTTCGGCGGACGGTTCGTGAACACGCACCCCGCCCTGCTGCCCAGTTTCCCGGGAGCCCACGGCGTGCGCGACGCGCTCGCGTACGGCGCGAAGGTCACCGGATGCACCGTCCACTTCGTCGACGACGGCGTCGACACCGGCCCGATCATCGCCCAGGGCGTGGTCGAGGTGCGGGACGAGGACGAGGAAGCCGCTCTGCACGAGCGCATCAAGGAAGTCGAGCGCAGGCTGCTCGTCGATGTCGTGGGGCGGCTCGCCCGCCACGGCTATCGCATTGAGGGACGAAAGGTAGTTATCCAGTGACCGCCGACAGCAACAAGCGGCCCCTTCGCCGGGCGCTCGTCAGCGTCTACGACAAGACCGGTCTCGAAGAGCTGGCCCGCGGCCTGCACGAGGCCGGGGTCGAGCTCGTCTCCACCGGCTCCACCGCATCGAAGATCGCCGCCGCCGGCGTCCCGGTCACCAAGGTCGAGGAGCTCACCGGCTTCCCCGAGTGCCTGGACGGCCGCGTGAAGACCCTGCACCCCAAGGTGCACGCGGGCATCCTCGCCGACCTGCGACTGGAGGACCACCGCCGGCAGCTCGCCGAGCTGGGCGTGGAGCCGTTCGACCTCGTCGTCGTCAACCTCTACCCGTTCCGCGAGACCGTCGCCTCGGGCGCCTCGCCCGACGAGTGCGTGGAGCAGATCGACATCGGCGGTCCGTCCATGGTCCGCGCCGCCGCCAAGAACCACCCGTCGGTCGCCGTCGTCACGAGCCCGGCCCGGTACGGCGACGTCCTGGCCGCCGTCAAGGACGGCGGCTTCGACCTCGCCACCCGCAAGCGGCTCGCCGCCGAGGCCTTCCGCCACACGGCCGCGTACGACGTGGCCGTCGCCTCCTGGTTCGCCGACGGGTACGCGCCCGCCGACGACAGCGGCTTCCCCGAGTTCCTCGGCCACACCTACGAGCGCAAGAACACCCTGCGCTACGGCGAGAACCCGCACCAGGGCGCCGCGCTGTACGTCGACGGCACGGGCGGCCTCGCCGAGGCGGAGCAGCTGCACGGCAAGGAGATGTCGTACAACAACTTCACCGACACCGACGCCGCGCGCCGGGCCGCGTACGACCACGACGAGCCCTGCGTCGCGATCATCAAGCACGCCAACCCGTGCGGCATCGCGGTCGGCGCGGACGTCGCCGAGGCGCACCGCAAGGCGCACGCCTGCGACCCGTTGTCCGCGTTCGGCGGTGTCATCGCCGTCAACCGCCCGGTGTCGAAGGAGATGGCCGAGCAGGTCGCGGAGATCTTCACCGAGGTCATCGTGGCGCCCGGCTACGAGGACGGCGCCCTGGAGGCGCTGACCAAGAAGAAGAACATCCGGGTGCTGCGCGCCGACCGCGGGCCGGCCAACCCGGTCGAGGTGAAGCCGATCGACGGCGGCGCGCTGCTCCAGGTCACCGACCGGCTCCAGGCCGACGGCGACGATCCGGCGAACTGGACCCTCGCCACCGGTGAGGCGCTGACCGGCAACGAGCTCGCCGAGCTGGCCTTCGCCTGGAAGGCGTGCCGCGCGGTGAAGTCGAACGCGATCCTGCTCGCCAAGGACGGCGGCTCGGTCGGCGTCGGCATGGGCCAGGTCAACCGCGTGGACTCCGCGAAGCTGGCGGTCGAGCGGGCGGGCGCCGAGCGTGCCCGTGGCTCGTACGCCGCCTCGGACGCGTTCTTCCCGTTCCCCGACGGCCTGGAGATCCTCACCGCGGCCGGCGTCAAGGCGGTCGTGCAGCCGGGCGGTTCGGTCCGTGACGAGCAGGTCGTCGAGGCCGCCGAGAAGGCGGGCGTCACGATGTACTTCACCGGGACGCGCCACTTCTTCCACTGATCCGCGCGCCTCGGCCCGAGGCGGCACCGGGTACGACGGCGGCCTCCGGCTCTCCCCGAACGGGAGTGCCGGAGGCCGCCGTCATGTGCGTGTGCCCCGTACCGCGGACGGTCCCGGTGCCCGCCTGCCGTCAGTACCGCGGGCGGTTGAACCAGGCGGCGCCGTCCTCCTTGCCGACGAAGACCGCGATGAGGATCGCCATCACGGTGTGCGCCAGGCCGATGACGACGAACGGGTAGATGCCGAGGATCGCCGTGAGGATGCCGAAGACGAGGATGGTGACGCGTACGCCGTTGCCGCCGCTGCCGACCTTCACGCCGAGCCAGATGGCGAGGATGCCCCAGGCCAGCACCGCGACGGTGACGCCCCACAGCACGCCGGCCGAGTAGTCGGCGAGCTGCTGGAACTGGACGTCGTCCTTGAGGGACTCGTCGTTCTTCGCGGCAGAGACGGCCACCGCGGACAGCGCGATCAGGATGGCGCCGAGGACCTGGAGGCCGCCGATGACGAAGAGCATGACGCGCGCGGCCTTCACCCCGCCGGGGATCACGGCCGGGCCGCCGGGGTAGCCGCCCGGGTAGCCGCCGCCGTACGGCTGCTGCTGGAGCGGCGGGGCCTGCGGGTAGCCGTAGCCGGGCTGCTGCTGCGGCGCGCCGCCCTGGGGGTAGCCGTAGCCGGGCTGCTGGCCGCCCTGCGGGGGGCCGTAGGGGTTGTTCGGGTCGCCGTAGCTCATGGCGGGTGTTCCTCCGATGCCTGATGCGGGGACTACGCGCGGCACGGTTCGGAGGAGAGTTCTACAGAGCGGTCCGTCCCCCCGGTACTGCCCGCGGCACTGTGCGGCTCATGGTGGTAAAACCCTCGCTCATTTGTCCAGCGGTCATCCATATGTGTTGTGCAAGTGCAACATCCATGATCATGGCGGACTCGCGTGGTAGAGGGCCCTGCGGCGGCAAGAGGAGCCCGGATTGGAACCGGGGCCGGGTCATCCGCGAGGATGGGGTCATGACCGCCCAGATTCTCGATGGCAAGGCCACCGCAGCCGCGATCAAGTCCGATCTGACCGCCCGCGTGGCGGCCCTCAAGGAGAAGGGCGTCACGCCCGGCCTGGGGACCGTCCTGGTCGGCGACGACCCCGGCAGCCAGAAGTACGTCGCGGGCAAGCACCGCGACTGCGCACAGGTGGGCATCGCCTCCATCCAGCGCGAACTGCCCGCCACCGCCACGCAGGAGGAGATCGAGGCGGTCGTCCGCGAGCTGAACGAGGACCCGGCCTGCACCGGCTACATCGTCCAGCTCCCGCTGCCCAGGGGCATCGACGAGAACCGCATCCTGGAGCTGATGGACCCGGACAAGGACGCGGACGGACTGCACCCGATGAACCTCGGGCGGCTGGTCCTCAACGAGCCGGCCCCGCTGCCCTGCACCCCGAACGGCGTCCTCACCCTGCTCCGCAGCCACGGTGTGGAGATCAAGGGCGCCGAGGTCGTCGTCGTCGGCCGCGGCGTGACCATCGGACGCCCGATGCCGCTGCTGCTGACCCGCCGCTCCGAGAACGCCACGGTGACCCAGTGCCACACCGGCACCCGTGACCTCTCCGCCCACCTGAAGCGGGCCGACATCATCGTCGCCGCGGCCGGTTCCGCGCACCTGATCCGGCCCGAGGACGTGAAGCCCGGCGCCGCCGTGCTCGACGTCGGTGTGTCGCGCAGCGCCGAGGGCAAGATCGTGGGCGATGTCCACCCGGGCGTCGCCGAGGTCGCCGGCTGGATCTCCCCGAACCCGGGCGGCGTCGGCCCGATGACCCGTGCGCAGCTGCTCGTCAACGTGGTCGAGGCGGCGGAGCGCAGTGTCGGCTGACGGCAGGCCCGAGGACGCCGCGCCCGCCGAGGGCTCCCCGGCGGGCCCGGACACCACGGCGGACACGGCCGGCACCGGCAGCGCGGATGCGGGCACCGAGGCCACGGCGGCCACGGCCGGCACCGGTACGGCGGATGCGGGCACCGGGACCACGGCGGCCAAGACGGCCACGGCGGTCACGAGCGTCGACGAGGTGATCGGCACGAGCGCGGAGCCGACCGTCCGGGACGCCGTCAGCGCGCCGGACGCGCAGGGCAGGCCGCGCCGCACCACCCGGCGCTTCCCGCTGTTCACGCGGGACACCGCGCGGCCCGAGGGCGGCGGCCGGGCGGCGCCCAGCGACGCTCCCGCGCCCGCCCGCCAGTGGCCGATCCTCGTCGTACTGGCGGGCGTCGGCCTGGGGCTCCTGCTGACCGCGCTGGACGCGTTCCGCGTCGGCACCATCCTGATCGGGGTGGCCCTGCTGGCCGGTGGCGTCCTGCGCTGGGCGGTGCCCGACGTGGGCATGCTCGCGGTGCGCTCCCGCTTCACGGACATGGTCACCTACGGCGTGCTGGGCGTGGCCATCGTGCTGCTGGCGCTGATGGCGCAGCCCGAACCGCTGCTGGAGATCCCGTTCCTGGACGACACCCTGCACTTCACGATCCAGTGAGCAGGAAGTGGCCCGCCTCTCCCCGGAGAGTGCGGGCCACCTGTGTCATCGCCGGAACCGGCGGACGTCTGCGGTCCGGCGCCGAACTCCCCCTCGCGGGCCCCGGTTCCCCCTCCGACGCGATGGCCCGCGGTCGCGCGACCTCGCTCCGCCACGCGGGTCCACGCCGGTGTCGTCAGCCGGAGCGGCGCCGTGGCGTCCGTCGCCGGCCGGGCCGGACCCGCGCCCAGGGGGGCGGGGTGACCGCGGCCCATCCTCTCCCCCGAGTAAGGACGAGCCGCGGCCGGGCGGGTGTTCCGCCCGGGTTCCACACTCACGCACGGTGAGCGGCCTGTTCAACACCCGGCCGTTCGCTGTGGCACGGAAGTGACCATTCCGCCACGGTGTCCGCGCTCCGCAACGGGAACCGCACGCGCCGGGCCCCGGCCGCCCAGCGACGGCCCCACCCCGGTCGCCGGTGTGCGACTCCTGGTGCATCCGGTCGGTTCCGTGACTCAAGTGACCGCGCGGGCGCTCCTCTTGTGCAGGTGTGCGGTCAAGTTCGGGAACCGCCGTGAAGGCGGTCCGCGGCGGGGCTAGCGTGTTCGACCGGAGCGCGGTCCCGGACCCCCTGTGCGAGGGACAGGGGTTCGGTGGCGCGGCACGGCCGCCGGGTACGGGCTCCGGACCGCCGCCAGGCGGCGTGCGACGGTACGGCGACCGCGCCGAAACACTCCCGTGCGCCCCCGTCGCGGGAACTGGGAGCCTCGCCCGGAGCATCCCTGTGGGTAGTCAGCACGGGGACTCGGCGACGGGCGCCTCACGCGGGGAAGGTGCGGCGGAGATCAAGCTCGTACGGGGGGAAAGAGGGGGAGGCAATGCCTCGTTGGAAGGCCCTGCCGGATGAACTCGATCCGCAGGTCAGGGAGTTCGCCGGTCAGCTGCGCAGGCTCGTCGACCGCGGCGGGCTGAGCGTCGCGGCGGTGGCGGACCGCACCGGGTACAGCAAGACGTCCTGGGAGCGGTATCTGAACGGCCGGCTGCTGGCGCCCAAGGGGGCGATCGTCGCGCTGGCGGAGGTGACCGGCACCAGCCCCCTGCACCTGGTCACCATGTGGGAGCTGGCCGAGCGCGCCTGGAGCCGCTCGGAGATGCGCCACGACATGACGATGGAGGCCATCCGGATCTCCCAGGCGCGCGCCGCGCTGGGGGAGTTCGGGCCGCCGCCGGCCACCGGCACGGGCGGCAGACAGGCCCGCAGGGGCGGCAGCGCGACGGCGACACCGGGGATCGCCGGACCGGCCGGGGTGATGCCCACGGTGCCGCCCCAGCCGTCGCCGCGGGACGTGGAGGACGCCTCGCCGGGGTCCGGCGGGGACGGGGCGGGCGGCTCCGGCGGCACGGCGTCCGGAGGGTCCCGGCGCGGCGGGTGGGGGCTCACCGGCCCGCCGTCCCGCCCGTCCGCGACGTCCGCGTCCGGTGCGTCCACGCCGTCCGGGTCCGCGCCGCCGGCGACCGGCACCGGGGACGGGGTGCCGCCGGCCGACACCCGGCCGCCGGACGGCGGTTCACCCGACGGCACCCGGCGCAGGCGGCGGGTCACGACGGCCCTCGCGGGCACCGTCGGCGCGGTCGCGGTGATCGGGGTCGTCGCGGCGGTCGTCCTGCTCGGGGACGGCGGCGGGGACGGGAAGAACGAGGGCGCGCCCAGGACGCCCGCCGGCTCCGCGAGCACCCGCGCCGACCTGCCGGCCGGGGTGAAGTGCGCCGGCGAGGACTGCGCCGGCGAGGACCCGGAGCGCATGGGCTGCGGCGGCGAACTGGCCAGGACCACCACCAGCGTCACCGTCGGTACGACGCTCGTCGAGGTCCGGTACAGCAAGACCTGCGGTGCCGCCTGGGCCCGTGTCACCCAGGCGTCGCCCGGCGACCGGGTCGAGGTGTCCTCGGCGGGGGCGGCGGCGCAGCGGGGCTCGGCCGACGGGGACACGGACGCGTACACCCCGATGGTGGCCGTGCGGGACGCCGGTGACGCGAAGGCGTGCGCGACCCTCAAGTCAGGGCAGAAGGGCTGCACTCGGTAGGCGTGACGGCGTACGCGGGGGCGCGCTCGCTGTCTCCGCGCGCCGGTGTGCGAAAAAACTTCGCCGTAGGGGGGCATGGCCCGCGTCGGCCGGGGCAGGCGGACCGTACCCCCACGGGATCCGGTTGCGTTCGGGAGACAGACCCCCCTTCCCGGCCACCCCGGTACCCCCCTTGGCGGCCGCCGCGTCCCCCTCTCCCGGACGGGCGGCCGCCTCTTTCGTGCCCCGTACGGCGGCTGTGGGACGGGCCACACGAGACCCGGCCGTACGGCGTCGTGGATGCGCGATAGCCTGACCGCGGATCTCTCTTGACGCCGAGAGATCGATCATCTGTACCTCTGATCGATCATCGCGGCGGTCGGCGCCGGCCATCCGGGCGGCGGCGGGGATCCTGCACCCGGGGCAGGGACGCCCCACCGCCAGCTGTCATACGGAGAACGCCATGACCCGCACTCCCGTGAACGTCACCGTCACCGGCGCGGCCGGCCAGATCGGTTACGCACTGCTCTTCCGCATCGCCTCCGGCCAGCTGCTCGGCGCTGACGTTCCGGTCAAGCTGCGCCTGCTGGAGATCACCCCGGCGCTCAAGGCCGCCGAGGGCACGGCGATGGAGCTCGACGACTGCGCCTTCCCGCTCCTCCAGGGCATCGACATCACCGACGACCCGAACGTGGCCTTCGACGGCACCAACGTCGGTCTGCTCGTCGGCGCCCGCCCCCGCACCAAGGGCATGGAGCGCGGTGACCTCCTGGAGGCCAACGGCGGCATCTTCAAGCCGCAGGGCAAGGCCATCAACGACCACGCCGCGGACGACGTCAAGATCCTGGTGGTCGGCAACCCGGCCAACACGAACGCCCTGATCGCCCAGGCCGCCGCCCCGGACGTACCGGCCGAGCGCTTCACCGCGATGACCCGCCTGGACCACAACCGCGCGCTGACGCAGCTCGCGAAGAAGACGGGCACGACGGTCGCCGACATCAAGCGCCTGACCATCTGGGGCAACCACTCCGCCACCCAGTACCCGGACATCTTCCACGCCACGGTCGCCGGCAAGAACGCCGCCGAGACCGTGAACGACGAGAAGTGGCTCGCCGAGGACTTCATCCCGACCGTCGCCAAGCGCGGTGCCGCGATCATCGAGGCCCGCGGCGCGTCCTCCGCCGCCTCCGCCGCCAACGCCGCCATCGACCACGTGTACACGTGGGTCAACGGCACCGCGGACGGCGACTGGACCTCCATGGGCATCCCGTCGGACGGCTCCTACGGCGTCCCGGAGGGCCTGATCTCCTCCTTCCCGGTCACCACGAAGGACGGCTCCTACGAGATCGTCCAGGGCCTGGACATCAACGAGTTCTCGCGCGCCCGGATCGACGCCTCCGTCAAGGAGCTCGAGGAGGAGCGCGAGGCGGTCCGCGGCCTCGGTCTCCTCTAGGTCCAACCCGGCCGACACCGGCTCACACTCCGTCAGCCCTCACCGGACAGCGCTCCGGTGGGGGCTGACGCATGCGTACGGAAAGTACGTATCGAACGTACGTGCTTTGTCGGCATATGGGCGCGGGAAGGGGAGCAACCCTCGCTATCGTCGTGACGGACGGTCCGCCCGGGGTTCACCGGCGGCGGCGCCGGGGGACACATGGCGGGGGTGGTCCCGATGACGGGATCGGAACGGCGGTAGGCGCACAGCGGGCCGGCTCGGCTGCTGTGCGCCCAGGTGCATGCGGACGCGCGGTTCGGGGCGCGGGTCATCGGCCGCGGCGCGGTGAGCTTCGGCGACCACGGCAGGGCCGAGTACCACGAGGCGTCGCGGGCGGCGGCCGGCGAGGCGACCGAGGCGCTGCTGGACGCCCTACGCACCCCGCGTGAGCGGCTGCCGCTGCTCGCGCGGACCGAGGGCACGGCCGGACCGGACGGTGAACTCGCCGTCGTACAGGGGGAGACCGGGCTGACCGGGGCCGCCGATCCGCAGCGGCTCGGACGGCCGCGGCTGGAGGCCACCGCCGACGCGGTGGCCGGGCCGGCGTCGACGGCGGCGGTGGCGGTGGCGGTGCAGGCGATCGCGCAACTCGCGCGCTGGATGACGCCGTTCGGACGCCAGGGGTCCGCGGCGCGCGTCCGTCCGGTGGCCTCCGCGCCGCCGGGCACGGCAGCCGCCGCGGCACCCGGGGGATCCGAGGGGCACCCCCGCCGGACGGGCCCGGATCGCGTGCGATCGCGGGGGGTGAGGAATGGGGAACGACATGCGACAGCGGTGGGACGCCGACGGCCAGCGGTGGGTCGACGACGACGGAGCGGCCGGAGCGGCCGGGGCGGGCGGACAGCCGGGCGGCGCCGGACCGGCGCGGGACCCGGACCGGGACGGAGGGGGGCCGGACGGCGCGGGCCCGGGTGGGGCGCCGCGCGATCCGCAGCAGCAGTGGTGGGCGTCGGCGCAGACCCAGTCGGCCGTCTTCCCGCCGCCCGCGCCGCCCCCGCCTCCGCAGCGGCAGCCGCAGGCCCCGCCGCAGCCCCGGCCGCATCAACAACCGCAGCCCCAACCCCCCTACGCCGGTCCGCAGTCGTGGGGTGCCCCCGTGCCCGGCACCGGTCAGCCACCGCCGCCCGGGCCGGCCGGCCCCCGGCGGCTGCTCCTCGTGATCGTCGCCGTGGCGCTGCTGGCCGGGGGAGTGGGCGGCGGGGTGTGGGCGCTGAACCGCGACGACGCCACCGACCGGGCCGGCTCCGGCGGAGCGCGGTCGTCGGTGACGGTGACCGCCACGCAGGGGGTCCCCTCGGCGCAGGGATCGGGCAGCGAGGAGGGCGGGGGCACCCTCACGGAGAGCGGGTCGCCGACGGCGAGCCCCTCCGCGTCCCCGTCCCCGTCCCCGTCCCCCGGCTACAGCCGGTCGGTGGACGCCGCCGGCTACACGGTCGACGTGCCGGAGGGCTGGGTCCGCTCGGTGGACCGGCGCGAGGGCAAACCGTCCGTCGTCCATTACACGGCCCCCGGTGGCGGTGCCGAGCTGGAACTGTTCGAGGTCATCGAGAGCAGCGCGGCCGACTCGCTGTACCAGGCCGAGAACGACCCGTCGTTCGGGTTCGTCACCAAGCTGGCCGGCTACCGGGTCCTGAACCGGCGGTCCGGTGGCGACTGGGCCGAGATCGGCTACCGGTACGACGACGTGCAGGACGGCGCCCTGGAGGTGGTCGACCACCGTTTCCGGGCGGCGGACGGCACGGCGTACGCGATCCGCTCGGTCGGCGCCGAGGGGACGGACGTGCTCGGCCCGCTGCGGGCGGCCCTGAACTCGTTCTGCCCGACGGGCGCGAGCTGCCCGGCCGCCTGAACGGCCGGCCGAGGGGCCCGTCAGCCCGCGGCGCGCGACCCCGGCCGGCCGGGCGTGCGGCCGAGGCGCTTCTCGAACCAGTGGGCGGCGTACACGTTGTCGTCGTAGCGCGGGATCTCCGTGTAGCCGCAGGCCCGGTACATGGCCTGGGCCTCGGTGAGGACGGCGTGCGTGTCGAGCCGCACGGTGCCGAGGCCGCGTTCCAGGGCCTGGCGCTCCAGTTCCCGCAGGATGCGCCGGGCCAGTCCGAGCCGGCGCGCGTCCGGGGCGACCCACACGTGCCGGATCTCGCCCACACCGCGTTCGAGCCGGCGCAGCGCCCCGCAGCCCACGGGCCGCCCCTCCTCGTACGCCACGACGAAGGCGCCCGCCCTGCCCGAGACCTCGGCCGGCCGGACCAGCGTCGAGGGGTCGAAGCCCTCCGGGAAGCGCGCGTCGATGTCGGCCGCGTACGCCGCGAGGCAGGTCCGCGCGTCGCGGGAGGCGCCGTCGACGACCTCGACGGCGATGGCGGCGAGCCGCAGCAGCCGCTCGGTGACGGCGACGGCGGCGGTCAGTTCGCCGCGCTGCTTCTCGCTGAGCCCCCGCAGCAGGCCGGCGGCGAGTCCGTCGGCCCGGCGGTTCTGCTCCGTCACCTCCGCGCGCCCGGTGGACGTCAGCTCCGCGACGCGCAGCCGGCTGTCGCCGGGGTGCACGGTCACCCGGATGAGTCCCTGGGCCTGCAGCGTCTTGATCATCCGGCTCAGGTACCCGGCGTCGAGTCCGAGCCTGGACCGCAGCTCCCGCAGCGAGGTGCCCTCGCCCACCTCGAAGAGCAGGCGGGCCTCGCCGAGCGGACGCTCCCGGCCGAGGTAGTGCTCGTCGAGCGCTCCGACCCGCCGGGTGAAGTACCGGTTGAAGCGGCGAAGCGTCCGTACGTCGTCCACTGAGACTGGCTCCATATGTCTTTGACCCTAGTCAAAGAAAAGGGCGCCTGTCCATGACCGGGCGCGGGGCGCCGGGGGGCGGAAGGGCTCCCGAGTGGGGTGGTATGCCCCGTTTCGCCGGGCGGTGACCCCATTTCCCGTGGTTATTCAGTGACCCCGGGCACTTTCGGTCAGGGGTTCGCATGCATGGAGGGCCGATGGGCAGGTGCTCACGGCCCCCAAGGGTGACCCAGCGTGACGCAGGGGCAGGAACAGGAACGGAAGGCGATGCCGCTCATGGCGCGACAGACCGAACGACAGGCACAGCAGACCATCCACGCGGACGGGCAGTGGCGCGACGCCGCGTCCGGTGCCACGCGCGAGATCCTCGATCCCGCGGATGCCGAGCCGTTCGCCCTGGTCGCGGAGGGTGACGAGAAGGACGTGGACCTGGCGGTCGAGGCCGCCCGGCGCGCCTTCGACGAGGGGCCGTGGCCCCGCACCCCCGTCGCGGAGCGCGCGGCCCTGCTGCGCCGGGTCGCCGGCCTCCTCGTCCGCGACCGCGAGGAACTGGGGCTCCTGGAGAGCCGCGACGCGGGCAAGACCGTGGAGGAGGGGCGCGTCGACATCGACTGCGTCGCCGACGCCTTCCGGTACTTCGCCGACCTCGTCGTCGGCGAGGGCGGCGGACGCGTCGTGGACGCCGGCTCCGCGGACGTCCACAGCGTCGTCGTGCACGAGCCCGTCGGCGTCTGCGCCATGATCACCCCCTGGAACTACCCGCTGCTCCAGGCCAGTTGGAAGATCGCCCCGGCGCTCGCCGCGGGCAACACCTTCGTCGTCAAGCCGAGCGAGATCACTCCGCTCACGACGGTCGCCCTGGTGGACCTGCTCGTCGAGGCCGGACTGCCCGCCGGGGTCGCCAACATCGTCACCGGTCCCGGCCACACCGTCGGCGCGCGGCTGGCCGAGCACCCCGGCGTCGACCTGGTCTCCTTCACCGGCGGCCTGGTCAGCGGCACGAAGGTCGCGCAGGCCGCCGCCGTCACCGTCAAGAAGGTCGCCCTGGAACTCGGCGGCAAGAACCCGAACGTGGTCTTCGCGGACGCCTGCGCGACCCCGGAGGGCTTCGACACCGCCGTCGACCAGGCGCTCAACGCCGCGTTCATCCACAGCGGCCAGGTGTGCTCGGCCGGCTCGCGGCTCATCGTGGAGGAGTCCGTGAGCGAGCGCTTCGTCGCCGAACTCGCCGCCCGGGCCGGGAGGATCAGGCTGGGGCGCGGCACCGTGGACGGGGTCGAGTGCGGCCCCCTCGTCTCGGAGCAGCAGCGGGAGAAGACCGAGGCGTACGTCGCGTCCGCCCTGGCGGAGGGCGCGGTGCTGCGCAGCGGCGGCAAGCGCCCCGAGCCGTCCGAGGCCAGGCCCGCCACCGGCTACTTCTACGAGCCGACGGTCCTGGACGGCTGCCACCGCGGGATGAGGGTGGTCCGCGAGGAGGTCTTCGGGCCGGTCCTGACCGTGGAGACCTTCCGGACCGAGGACGAGGCCGTCGAGCTCGCCAACGACACCGAGTACGGGCTGGCCGGCGCCGTGTGGACCGCCGACGCCGGCCGCGCCCGCCGGGTCGCCGGACGCCTGCGGCACGGCACCGTCTGGATCAACGACTTCCACCCCTACCTCCCGCAGGCGGAGTGGGGCGGCTTCGGCAAGAGCGGCGTCGGGCGCGAGCTCGGACCCGCGGGCCTCGCCGAGTACCGCGAGACCAAGCACGTCTACCAGAACCTCGCACCCAGGCCGGTCCGCTGGTTCGCCGGCTGACACCGGCCCTCCCCGCACCGACCCCGACCGACCGCCCCCGGGGCGCGCACTCAGCCGGACCGTCCCCCCAAGGACCGGCGCGCACCCCCGACCGGACCGTCCCCCAGCGCCGCGCATCCCCCACCGATCACGCGCAGCACCTTGCACGCCAGAGGAGCATCCCCCTTCATGTCCGAGCACGAGAACACGTACGACTACGTCGTCATCGGCGGCGGCACCGCGGGCTCCGTCATCGCGTCCCGCCTGACCGAGAACGCGGACGTCACCGTCGCCGTCATCGAGGGCGGCCCCAGCGACGTCGACCGCGAGGACGTCCTCACCCTGCGCCGCTGGATGGGCCTGCTCGGCGGGGAGCTGGACTACGACTACCCGACCACCGAGCAGCCGCGCGGCAACTCGCACATCCGGCACAGCCGCGCCCGGGTGCTCGGCGGCTGCTCGTCCCACAACACGCTCATCGCCTTCAAGCCGCTGCCGTCCGACTGGGACGAGTGGGAGACGGCGGGCGCGAAGGGCTGGGGCGCGGCGCCGATGGAGCCGTACTACGAGCGGCTCCTGAACAACATCGTGGCGGTCGACGAGAAGGACCGGAACGCCATCGCCCGCGACTTCGTCGACGCCGCCCAGGCCGCGCTCGGCGTACCGCGCGTGGAGGGCTTCAACAAGGAGCCGTTCACCGAGGGCGTCGGCTTCTTCGACCTCGCCTACCACCCCGAGACCAACAAGCGCTCCAGCGCCTCCGTGGCGTACCTGCACCCCGTCATGGACGAGCGGCCCAACCTGACGATCCTGCTGGAGACGTGGGCGTACCGGCTGGAGCTGGAGGGCAACCGCGCCACCGGGGTGCACGTCCGCGGCAAGGACGGCACCGAGACCCTCGTACGGGCCAGGAACGAGGTGCTGCTGTGCGCGGGCGCCGTGGACTCGCCGCGGCTGCTGCTGCACTCCGGCATCGGTCCCCGGCAGGACCTGGAGCGGCTCGGCATACCCGTCGCGCACGACCTGCCCGGTGTCGGCGAGAACCTGCTCGACCACCCCGAGTCCGTGATCGTCTGGGAGACCGAGGGACCCATCCCCGAGAACTCCGCGATGGACTCCGACGCGGGCCTGTTCGTGCGCCGGGACCCCCAACGGCCGGGCCCCGACCTGATGTTCCACTTCTACCAGATCCCGTTCACGGACAACCCGGAGCGCCTCGGCTACGAACGCCCCGAGCACGGCGTCTCGATGACCCCGAACATCCCCAAGCCGCACAGCCGCGGACGGCTCCACCTGACGAGCGCCGACCCGGCCGAGAAGCCCGCCCTGGACTTCCGCTACTTCACCGACGAGGACGACTACGACGGCCGCACGCTCGTCGACGGCATCAGGATCGCGCGGGAGATCGCGAAGGCCGAGCCGCTGGCCGGCTGGCTCAGGCGCGAGGTGTGCCCCGGGCCCGACGTCACCGGCGACGAGGAGCTCAGCGCGTACGCGCGCCAGGTCGCGCACACCGTGTACCACCCCGCCGGCACCTGCCGGATGGGCGACCCGGAGGACGAACTCGCCGTGGTCGACCCGCAGTTGCGTGTCCGCGGACTCGACGGCATCCGGATCGCCGACGCGTCCGTCTTCCCGACCATGCCCGCCGTGAACCCCATGGTCGGGGTCCTCATGGTGGGCGAGAAGTGTGCCGATCTGCTCGGAGGCGAGGCCCGATGACCGCGATCCTGGAAACCCCGCAGACCCCCGGGACACCGGCGGACGCGTCCCCCGTGTTCTCCGTGCGCAACCTGTGGAAGGTCTTCGGCCCCAAGGCCGAGCGCGTGCCCGCCGATCCCGGGCTCGCCGCGCTGTCCGCCGCCGACCTGCGCGCCCGCACCGGCTGCACCGCCGCCGTCCGCGACGTCGGCTTCGACGTTCACAAGGGCGAGGTCTTCGTCGTCATGGGCCTGTCCGGCTCCGGCAAGTCCACGCTGGTGCGGTGCCTGACCCGGCTCATCGAGCCGACCTCCGGTGAACTGGCCATCGACGGCGAGGACGTGCTCGCCATGGACCGCGGGCGACTGCGCGAACTGCGCCGCCGCCGCGCCGCGATGGTCTTCCAGCACTTCGGCCTGCTGCCGCACCGCTCCGTCCTCGACAACGTCGCCTACGGCCTGGAGATCCAGGGCGTCGGCCGTGCCGAGCGCCGCGAGCGGGCCGCCGAGGTCGTCGCCAAGGTCGGCCTCGAAGGCATGGAGCAGCGCAGGCCCGGACAGCTCTCCGGCGGCCAGCAGCAGCGCGTCGGACTCGCCAGGGCGCTCGCCGTCGACCCCGAGGTCCTGCTGTTCGACGAGCCGTTCAGCGCGCTCGACCCGCTGATCCGGCGCGACATGCAGGAGGAGGTCATCCGCCTGCACCGCGAGGAGGGCCGCACGATGGTCTTCATCACCCACGACCTGAACGAGGCGCTGCGGCTCGGCGACCGCATCGCCCTGATGCGCGACGGGCGGATCGTCCAGCTCGGCACCCCCGAGGAGATCGTGGGCTCGCCCGCCGACGACTACGTCCGCGAGTTCGTCCGCGACGTGCCGCGTGAGCAGGTCATGACCGTACGGTCGGCGATGCGCGCCGCGTCCGCCGCCGAGGCGGGGCGCGGCCCGGCCGTGGCCCCCGGGGCGACGGTCTCCGAGGCCATCGAGGCCGTCGCGCGCTCCGGCTGCCCGGCGCGCGTGGTGGACGACGGCCGGTGCGTCGGGGTCGTCGACTCGGAGGCACTGCTCGGGGTGGTGGCCGGCACGGACCGCGCCGGCGCCGGCGACGGCGACGGCGACGGCGAGGGGACGGTCTGATGGCCACCGCCACCGCGCCCGTCGGCCGTACGGGCCCGGCGGACCGGGCCAGGAACCTCCTGCGCCACCGGGCCGCCTCCAAGCTGCTGCTGCTCGCCGTGATCGCCGCCGTCGCCGCCCCGCTGCTCGACGCCCGCTTCTCCAGCGGCTCCTGGCCGCACGCGCTGACCGTGGACCTCACCGGACCGCTCGGCAGGACCAGCGACTGGATCGTCGACAACCGCGACAGCCACCCGCTGTTCCTGTACTTCTTCGGCCACGTCAGCAACGCCGTCGTGCTCTGCGTGCGCGGCGTCTACCTGCTGCTCCTCGCCGCGGGCTGGGCCGGTGTGACCGCGGTCGCCGCCGCCGTCGCCTGGCGGGCCGCCGGGGTGCGGCTCGCGCTCGGCACGGCCGCCGCGTTCCTCGCCTGCGGGCTGCTCGGCATGTGGGTGCCGACCATGCAGACCCTGGCGCTCATGGTGGTGGCCGTCGTCGCCTCCGTCGCCCTGGGCCTGCTGCTCGGCCTCGCGGCGGGCCTGTCCGACCGCACGTTCCGGGCGCTGCGCCCGGTCCTCGACACCATGCAGGTGCTGCCCGCCTTCGCGTACCTGCTGCCGGTCGTCCTCGTCTTCGGCATCGGCGTCCCCGCGGCCGTCCTCGCCACGGTCGTGTACGCCGCCCCGCCCATGGCCCGGCTCACCGCGCTCGGCCTGCGCGACGCCGACACCGGCGTGATGGAAGCCGTCGCCTCGCTCGGCGCCACGGCCCGCCAGCGGCTGCTCACCGCCCGCCTGCCGCTGGCCCGCAAGGAACTCCTCCTCGGCCTCAACCAGACGATCATGATGGCGCTGTCCATGGCGGTCATCGCCTCCGTGATCGGTGCCGGCGGTCTCGGCGACCGCGTCTACCAGGCCCTCGCCTCCGTCGACGTGGGCGCCGCCCTCGCGGCCGGAATCCCGATCGTGCTGCTCGCCGTCGTCCTGGACCGGGTCACCGGCGCGGCGGGCGAGCGGCTCGGCGCGGACGGCGAGGCGAAGGGCCCGCACTGGGCGTACCCGCTCGCCGGGGCCGTCGCCGTGGCGGTCGCCGGACGGCTCGCGGGCCGCATGGAGTGGCCCGACGCCTGGACCGTGCCCATCGCCGAGCCGGTGAACCGCGCCGTCGGCTGGATGACCGACCACCTCTACTCGGGCGTCCCCTACGTCGGCGGCACCGCGGACTGGGCCGGCCACTTCACGACCTGGGTCCTCGACCCGCTCCGGGACGGCCTCCAGTGGCTGCCCTGGTGGGCGGTGCTGCTGCTCGTCGCCGCCCTCGCCTGGCTGATCGGCACCTGGCGCACCGCGCTCACCGCCGTCCTCGCGATGGCCGCGATCGGTGTCCTCGGCGTCTGGAAGCCGTCCCTGGACACGCTCTCGCAGGTCCTCGCGGCCGTCGCCGTGACCCTGGTCGTCGGCTTCGCCACCGGCGTCGCGGCGGCCCGCAGCGAACGCGTCGAGCGGGTGCTGCGCCCGGTCCTCGACGTCTTCCAGACGATGCCGCAGTTCGTGTACCTGATCCCGGTGGTGGCGCTGTTCGGCATCGGCCGGGCGCCCGCCGTGGCGGCGGCCGTCGTCTACGCGCTGCCCGCCGTCGTCCGCATCACCACGCAGGGGCTGCGCTCGGTCGACCCGGCCGCGCTGGAGGCCGCGCGCTCGCTCGGCGCCACCGGCGGACAGCAGCTGCGCCAAGTGCAGCTCCCGCTGGCCCGCCCGGCCCTGCTGCTCGCCGTCAATCAGGGCGTCGTCCTGGTCCTCGCCGTCGTCATCATCGGCGGCCTGGTCGGCGGCGGCGCGCTCGGCTACGACGTCGTGTTCGGCCTCGCCCAGGGCGACCTGGCCACCGGACTGGTCGCCGGCGCGGCGATCGTCTGCCTCGGCCTGATGCTCGACCGGGTGACCCAGCCGACCCGGCGCCGCACCGAGAAGGGAGCGTGACATGTCCCGCACGCTGACGAAGACACGTATGACCGCAGCGCTGACGGTGCTGGCGCTGGCCACCGGCTGCGGCGCCGCCGACATGACGAAGCAGGGCTCGCCGTTCGCCAACGCGCGGGGTGCGAAGACGGTGACCCTGTCCGTGCAGTCCTGGGTGGGCGCGCAGTCGAACGAGGCCGTCGCGCAGTACCTCCTCGAACACGAGCTGGGCTACCGCGTCGACACCGTCCAGGTCGACGAGGTGCCCGCCTGGGACGCGCTCAGCCAGGGCCGCGTCGACGCGATCCTGGAGGACTGGGGCCACCCCGAGCAGGAGCAGCGGTACGTCGAGGACAAGAAGACGATCACCCGCGGCGGGAAGCTCGGCGTCACCGGGCACATCGGCTGGTACGTCCCCACCTACTTCGCCGAACGGCACCCGGACGTCAAGGACTGGCGGAACCTCGACAAGTACGCGGGCCGGCTGCGCACCGCGGAGAGCGGCGGCAAGGGCCAGCTGCTCGACGGCTCCCCGTCCTACGTCACCAACGACAAGGCGCTGGTGAAGAACCTGAAGCTCGACTACCAGGTCGTCTTCGCCGGGTCCGAGGCCGCGCAGATCACCCAGATCAAGCAGTTCGCCAAGGAGAAGAAGCCCTTCCTCACCTACTGGTACTCGCCCCAGTGGCTCTTCGAGAAGGTGCCCATGACGGAGGTGAAGCTGCCCGCCTACAAGGAGGGCTGCGACGCCGACCCGGAGAAGGTCGCCTGCGCCTACCCGCACACCCCGCTGCAGAAGTACCTCAACGCGGACTTCGCGAAGAAGGGCGGCAAGGCGGCGCGGTTCCTGAAGAACTTCCGGTGGACGACCGAGGACCAGAACGAGGTCTCCCTGATGATCGCCAACGAGAAGCTGTCGCCCCAGGAGGCGGCGGAGAAGTGGGTCCGCTCGCACGAGTCGACGTGGCGGGCCTGGCTCCCGTCCTGACATCCGGGACCGGCCGCTTACTTGTGCTGCCCCGCCTCGTAGTGGCCGGGCACGAGCCGGCAGGTCACCCCGAACCGGTTCCAGGCGTTGATCACCGTGATCGCGGCGACCAGCTGCGCCAGTTCGGCCTCCTCGAAGTGCTTGGCGGCCGTCGCGTAGACCTCGTCCGGCACGAAGCCGTCCGTCAGGACGGTCACCGCCTCGGTCAGCTCGATCGCCGCCAGCTCCTTCTCCGTGTAGAAGTGCCGCGACTCCCGCCAGGCGCTCAGCTGGAGGAGGCGCTCCACGCTCTCGCCCGCGGCCAGCGCGTCCTTGGAGTGCATGTCCAGGCAGAACGCGCAGTGGTTCAGCTGGGACGCGCGGACCTTCACCAGTTCGAGGAGCACGGGGTCCAGTCCGCGCCGGGCCGCCACGTCCAGCTTGACCATGGCCTTGTACACGTCGGGCGCCAGCCTCGTCCAGTCCAGCCGGGGGCCCTCCTCGGGGGCGTACTCGGGGGTCGTCGTGTCGTCGTCGTTCGTCGTCATGCCCTCGACCCTACGAGCGGAGTAGCCCAGGAGTATGGTCCATTTCCATGGCGGAACACTGGGCCACTTCCCCCGGCGCCGACGGCGGGGACGAGCGCGGGCCGGGTGCCGCGCGGAGCGCCTCGCTCGGCGTGGACCTGCACCTCGAACCGGCCGGCCCCGGCCTGCGCCGGGGGCTGACCGACGCCCTGCGCGACGCGGTCCGCGGCGGCCGGCTCGCCCCGGGCACCCGCCTGCCCTCCTCCCGCACCCTCGCCGCCGACCTCGGCATCGCCCGCAACACGGTCGCCGACGCCTACGGGGACCTCGTCGCCGAGGGCTGGCTCACCGCACGCCAGGGCTCCGGCACCCGCGTGGCCGAGCGGACGGTCCCGCAGCCGGCCCCGGACCCTCCCCCCGCCGGCCGCCGGCAGGGCCGCCCCGCCTACGACCTCGTCCCCGGCACCCCCGACCTCGCCTCCTTCCCGCGCGCGGAGTGGCTCAGGGCCGCGCGCCGCGCCCTGTCCGCCGCGCCGTCCGGTGCCCTCGGCTACGGCGACCCCCGCGGCCGGCCCGAACTGCGCACCGCGCTCGCCGGCTACCTCTCCCGGGCCCGGGGCGTACGCGCCGACCCGGACCGCATCCTGATCTGCGCCGGCTTCCTGGGCGGCCTGACCCTGCTCGGCGCGATACTGCGGCGGCGGGGCCTGCGCACCCTCGCCGTGGAGTCCTACGGGCTCGACGTGCACTGGGACCTGCTGCACCGCTCGGGCCTGCGCACCGTGCCCCTGCCCTTCGACGGCCTCGGCACCCGTCCGGACGACCTGGCGGGCACCCGGGCGGTGCTGATGACGCCCGCCCACCAGTTCCCGATGGGGGTGCCGCTCCACCCCGACCGGCGGGCCGCGGTCGTGGACTGGGCCCGCCGCACCGGCGGCCTGATCCTGGAGGACGACTACGACGGCGAGTTCCGCTACGACCGCCAGCCGGTGGGCGCGCTCCAGGGCCTCGGCCCCGACCAGGTCGTGTACATGGGCACCGCCAGCAAGTCCCTCGCCCCCGGACTGCGCCTCGGCTGGCTGGTGCTGCCCCCCTCGCTGGCCGCCGAGGTCACCGCGGCGACGGACGGCGGCGGCTGGTCCTCGGGGGTGCTGGACCAGCTGACCCTCGCGGAGTTCATCACCTCGGGCGCGTACGACCGCCACGTCCGCGCGGCGCGCCAGCGCTACCGGCGGCGGCGCGACGCCCTGGTCGCCGCGCTGGCTGCCCGCGCCCCCGAGGCACGCCCCACCGGCATCGCGGCGGGCCTGCACGCGGTCGTCCGGCTGCCGCCCGGCACCGAGCAGGCGACGGTCCGCGCGGCGGCCTGGCACGGCCTCGCCCTCCACGGCCTGTCCCGACACCGCCACCCCGACGCCGTGACCGACCCCCTGGACGCGCTCGTCGTCGGCTACGGCACACCCCCGGACCACGCCTGGGCGGGAGCGCTGGACGCCCTGTGCCGGGCCCTGCCGTAGCGGCACCCGGTCACGACCCCACGACGGCCGGCCCATCCGGACGGGGGGCCCTACAGCCCCAGCACGGCCCGCAGTTGGGCGAGTCCCCAGTCCAGGTCCTCCTCGCCGATCACCAGGGGCGGGGCGATCCGGATCGTCGCGCCGTGGGTGTCCTTCACCAGCACCCCGCGGTCCATCAGCTTCTCGGAGATTTCCCGGCCGGTGCCGTACCGAGGGGCGATGTCGACCCCCGCCCACAGGCCGCGCCCGCGCACCGCCGTCACCCGGCCGGTGTCCGCCAGCCGGCCCAGCTCGCGGTGGAGACGGTCCCCCAGCTCCGCCGCCCGCCGCTGGTACTCGCCCGACCTGAGCATCGCGATCACCTCCAGCGCGACCGCGCACGCCAGCGGGTTCCCGCCGAACGTCGACCCGTGCTCGCCGGGCCGGAACACGCCGAGCACCTCGGCGCTCGACACCACCGCAGACACGGGGACGACCCCGCCGCCCAGCGCCTTGCCCAGCACGTACACGTCGGGCACGACACCCTCGTGCTCGCAGGCGAAGGTCCGCCCGGTGCGCCCGAGCCCCGACTGGATCTCGTCCGCGACGAACAGCACGTTGCGCTCCCGGGTCAGTTCCCGCACCCCCCGCAGGTAGCCCGCCGGCGGCACCAGTACCCCCGCCTCGCCCTGGATCGGCTCCAGCAGCACGGCGACCGTGTCCTCGGTGACCGCCGCCCGCAGCGCCGCGAGATCCCCGTACGGCACCACGTCGAAGCCCGGCGTGTACGGCCCGAAGTCCGCGCGGGCCTCCTCGTCCGTGGAGAAACTGACGATGGTGGTCGTCCGCCCGTGGAAGTTGCCGGCCGCCACCACGATCCTGGCCCGCCCGTCCGGAACGCCCTTCACGCGGTAGCCCCACTTGCGGGCCGTCTTCACCGCGGTCTCCACCGCCTCCGCGCCCGTGTTCATCGGCAGCACCAGCTCCATGCCGCACAGTTCGGCCAGCTCCGCGCAGAACGCGGCGAACCGGTCGTGGTGGAACGCCCGCGAGGTCAGCGTCACCCGCTCCACCTGCGCCCTGGCCGCGTCGATCAGCCGGCGGTTGCCGTGCCCGAAGTTCAGGGCCGAGTAGCCGGCCAGCAGGTCGAGGAAGCGGCGCCCCTCGACGTCCGTCATCCAGGCGCCGTCCGCCGTCGCCACGACGACCGGCAGCGGGTGGTAGGTGTGCGCGCTGTGCGCCTCGGCCGAGGCGATGAGCGTCTGCGAGGTCTTTCCAGCGGTCACGTGATCTCCGTTTCTCCCGGCGAAAGGGCCGGGCGGGGCGGGGGAGCCGGGGGAGGTGGGTGGACGGAGGCGGGGACAGGCGGCGGGCGGAGCCGGCCGGGGGCGGGGCTGTGGGCTCCTTCCTATCGTCGCTCGCATGGTGGACCGGGGAACCCCGTGATCCGGCGCGCCCGGTAGGCTGACGGCGGGCCGTGACTGGCGCGCTGGGATGGGACCGACCATCGGGGAGCGGCCCGTGCCGTGGACTGCCGGGGACCGCCCCGGGCCCCGGGCCGGACAGGCCGAGGGGACCGGAGGGTCGCGCGGAAGGACAGGGGCACCGAGTGCCGAGCGCCTGGGCCGAACCGTGATCGAACGCCACGACCGGAGGCCGTCATGCCAGAGCCCCTCTCCACCGAGTCCACCGCTTTCCGCAGCGCCCTCGACGTGATCCGGGCCGTCGAGCCCCGGGTCGCCGACGCCATCGGCCAGGAGGTCGCCGACCAGCGCGAGATGCTCAAGCTGATCGCCTCCGAGAACTACGCCTCCCCGGCCACCCTGCTGGCCATGGGCAACTGGTTCAGCGACAAGTACGCCGAGGGCACCGTCGGCCGCCGCTTCTACGCCGGCTGCCGCAACGTCGACACCGTCGAGGCCCTCGCCGCCGAGCACGCCCGCGAACTCTTCGGCGCCCGCCACGCCTACGCCCAGCCGCACTCCGGCATCGACGCCAACCTCGTCGCCTTCTGGGCCGTCCTCGCCGACCGCGTGGAGGCCCCGGCCCTCGCGAAGGCCGGCGTCCGCAACGTCAACGACCTCTCCGACGCCGACTGGGCCGAGCTGCGCCAGGCCTTCGGCAACCAGCGCATGCTCGGCATGTCCCTGGACGCGGGCGGTCACCTCACCCACGGCTTCCGCCCGAACATCTCCGGCAAGATGTTCGACCAGCGCTCCTACGGCACCGACCCCGCCACCGGGCTCATCGACTACGAGGCCCTGCGGGTCTCCGCCCGCGAGTTCAAGCCGCTGATCATCGTCGCCGGCTACTCGGCGTACCCCCGCCTGGTGAACTTCCGTCTCATGCGGGAGATCGCCGACGAGGTCGGCGCGACCCTGATGGTCGACATGGCGCACTTCGCGGGCCTGGTCGCCGGCAAGGTCCTCACCGGCGACTTCGACCCGGTCCCGCACGCCCAGATCGTCACCACCACCACGCACAAGTCGCTGCGCGGCCCGCGCGGCGGCATGGTCCTGTGCGACGACTCCCTCAAGGACCAGGTCGACCGCGGCTGCCCGATGGTCCTCGGCGGCCCGCTCCCGCACGTCATGGCCGCCAAGGCCGTCGCGCTCGCCGAGGCGCGCCGCCCCGAGTTCCGCGACTACGCGCGCGCCGTCGTCGACAACGCCCGCGCCCTCGCCGAGGGCCTGACGCGCCGCGGCGCCACGCTGGTCACCGGCGGCACCGACAACCACCTGAACCTGATCGACGTGGCGTCCTCGTACGGGCTGACCGGCCGTCAGGCGGAGACCGCGCTGCTCGACTCGGGCATCGTCACCAACCGCAACGCCATCCCCGCCGACCCGAACGGCGCCTGGTACACCTCCGGCATCCGCATCGGGACGCCCGCCCTGACCACCCGCGGTCTCGGCACGGCCGAGATGGACGAGATCGCCGGTCTCATCGACCGCGTCCTCACCGCCGCCGAGCCGGGCACCACCGCCAAGGGCGCCCCGTCCAAGGCGCAGCACGTCCTCGACCCGAAGATCGCCGACGAGATCGCCCACCGGGCCACCGACCTGCTGGCCGGCTTCCCGCTGTACCCGGAGATCGACCTCGGCTGACACCGGCCGTCCACGGCCGCCCGGTCACCGGCCGGGCGGTCCGCCGCCGGGCTCACCGGTCGATCAGCTCCTGTCGTGGTTCCCGCGGCGGTCCGGCCCCGCGCCGGGCCGCCGCGGCCCGCAGCAGGACGGTGCCGCCGCAGCCGAGGACGAGGCCCGCTCCGAGCCCCCACAGCGCCCACCGGACCTGTTCCCGGGGTCCGGCCGCCGCCGCGTCCGGCGCGTCGCCCAGCGGCCCGAACAGGTCCTCGTCCAGGCCCTCGTAGAGCGACCGGGGCACGCGGTGCCAGCGGATGTCGTCGTCCGGCACGTCGGGCGCCGGGTCCGAACGCACCCAGGGCGTGCCGTCCGCCGCGAGGAAGAGCTGGTCAGCCCGCCGGACGGCGACGTCACCGCCCGGCGAGCGGTCGGTCTGCGGCCAGCCCCCGACGCCGGACATCCCCCAGACGACGGTGGCCCGCACTCGCGGGAAGTCGCCCTCCGTCCAGGCGGCCGGCACCCGCTCCGTGCCCGTGTACGCCGGCTCCAGCAGCTGCCACAGCCGGGCGAACCGCCGCTCGCCGGAACGCAGCGTGACGGTCCGCCCGGTGTCCCCGGCGATGACCAGCGCCCGGTCCGGCGCGCTCCTGCCGGGCCCGGCCCCTTCGGCGCCCGCCCCGCCCGCGCCGGACAGGACGACCAGCGCCGCCGCGAGGAACACCAGCCCCGCCCGCGCCCCCGCCCGCGCCCCCGCCCGCGTCCGTGACCGTCGACCCGTGGCCCGCATGCGCCCACCCCCTCCTCGGTCCCCGCACTCTTCCGCCCCGCGGCCCGCGTGTCACGCCTCACGTCCGCCACCGGACGGCCCCCGGCCCGCCGCCGCCCGCTCTGTGTTCCTCGTCTCACCGGCGGCCGTCCGGCCCGACGGGTACCGGGACCCCCGACCCCGCCCGCGATGTCCGTACCGGCCGGGATGCGGCGCGGCGCCCCCGCCGCTCCGCCGCACTGTCCGGCCCTGACCGGTTCCCGTCTGTTCCCGGCCAGTTCCGGACCGGGTCCGGGTACCTGAGAGAATGGTGAACATGGCCTCTGACCGCCCGCCCGTCACCCACCACCGCCCTCAGGGGGATGGCTCCGCCATGCAGCGTCGTCCGCGTGTGCTCTCCGGGATCCAGCCCACCGCAGGCTCGTTCCACCTCGGCAACTACCTCGGCGCCGTCCGCCAGTGGGTGGCCCTGCAGGAGTCCCACGACGCGTTCTACATGGTCGTCGACCTGCACGCGATCACCGTTCCGCAGGATCCCGCGGCCCTGCGCGCCAACACCCGGCTCGCCGCCGCCCAGCTGCTCGCCGCCGGGCTCGACCCGGACCGCTGCACGCTCTTCGTCCAGAGCCACGTCCCCGAGCACGCGCAGCTCGCCTGGGTCATGAACTGCCTCACGGGCTTCGGCGAGGCGAGCCGCATGACGCAGTTCAAGGACAAGTCCGCCCGGCAGGGCGCCGACCGCGCCTCCGTCGGCCTCTTCACGTACCCGGTCCTCCAGGTCGCGGACATCCTGCTGTACCAGGCCAACGAGGTCCCGGTGGGCGAGGACCAGCGCCAGCACATCGAGCTGACGCGCGACCTGGCCGAGCGCTTCAACGGGCGCTTCGGCGAGACGTTCACGGTCCCGAAGCCGTACATCCTGAAGGAGACGGCGAAGATCTTCGACCTCCAGGACCCGTCGATCAAGATGAGCAAGTCGGCGTCCACGCCGAAGGGCCTCATCAACCTGCTGGACGAGCCGAAGGCGACCGCCAAGAAGGTCAAGAGCGCGGTCACCGACACGGACACGGTCATCAGGTACGACCGGGAGCAGAAGCCGGGCGTCAGCAACCTGCTGACCATCTACTCCACGCTCACCGGAGCCGGTGTCGCCGATCTGGAGCAGAAGTACGCCGGCAAGGGCTACGGTGCGCTCAAGACGGACCTGGCCGAGGTCATGGTCGACTTCGTGACGCCGTTCCGGGAGCGCACCCAGCAGTACCTGGACGACCCGGAGACGCTCGACTCGGTCCTGGCCAAGGGCGCCGAGAAGGCCCGCGCCGTCGCCGCGGAGACGCTCTCCCAGGCGTACGACCGGGTCGGTTTCCTGCCGGCCAAGCACTGAGCGCCGCGCCCGGCGGACCGTACGGGTTCCGTACGGCATCCGGTACCGGGCCGCGCCGCCGTACAGTCGATAGCTGACGCAGTGGACGCCCCCTGCCCAAGGGACGCGAAGGACGACCGGGCGACCGGCCCGACCGACGACAGGAGACGACGTGGGGACCGTAACGATCGGTGTGTCGATCGCGGTCCCGGAGCCTCACGGCAGCCTGCTCCAGGAGCGGCGCGCGGGCTTCGGCGACCCCGCGGCTTGTGGCATCCCCACGCACGTCACGCTGCTGCCGCCGACCGAGGTGGACGCCTCGGCGCTGCCGGCGATCGAGACGCACCTCGCCGAGGTGGCGGCCGCCGGACGGCCCTTCCTGATGCGGCTGGCGGGCACGGGCACGTTCCGGCCGCTGTCGCCGGTCGTCTTCGTCCGTGTGGTCGACGGCGCCGAGGCCTGCGGCTGGCTCCAGAAGCAGGTCAGGGACGCCTCCGGCCCCGTGGCCCGCGAGCTCCAGTTCCCGTACCACCCGCACGTCACCGTGGCGCACGGCATCGAGGACGCGGCGATGGACCGGGCCTACGAGGAGCTGTCCGGGTACGAGGCCCAGTGGCCCTGCACCGGCTTCGCGCTGTACGAGCAGGGCGCCGACGGCGTGTGGCGCAGGCTGCGCGACTTCCTGTTCGGCGGAGCGGTGGTGCCCCCGCAGGGGGGCGCGCCCGCGGAGCGGGACACGACGCTGCCGGCGCGCTGACGCCGGCGACGGGCGCCGCCCCGGGACCACGTCCGCGCCCGCGGCCCGCCCACGACGGCGGTGGACCGGAGCCCGGCCCGCCGTGCGGTTGGTCACCCCGGGCCCCTGACCGCACCCGCCGGACGAGGACGCCGCGAACACGCGGCGACCGTGCCCGGCGGTCCTGGCGGCCCGCGACGGCGGCCGGGGCGCGGGTCCGTCCCGTCGCCGTCAGACGGGCAGCCGCCGGAACACCGAGCGCGGCACGTGCCGCAGCGCCGCCATCACCAGCCGCAGCGCACCCGGCACCCACACGGTCTCGGAGCGCCGCCGCAGTCCCGTCTCGACGGCCAGCGCGACCGCCTCGGGCGTGGTCGCCAGCGGCGCCTCGGTCATACCGGCCGTCATCCGCGTCCGCACGAACCCGGGGCGTACGACCATCACGTGCACGCCCGTGCCGTACAGCGCGTCGCCGAGGCCCTGCGCGAAGGCGTCCAGGCCGGCCTTGCTGGAGCCGTAGATGAAGTTGGAGCGCCGGGCGCGCTCACCGGCGACCGAGGAGAGCACCACCAGCGAGCCGTGGCCCTGGGTCTGCAGGGCCCGGGCACTCACCAGCCCGGCGGAGACCGCGCCCGTGTAGTTGGTCTGCGCGACCCGCACGGCGGCGGCGGGCTCGTTCTCGTCGCGCGCCTGGTTGCCCAGGACGCCGAAGGCGAGCAGCACCATGTCGATGTCGCCCTCGGCGAAGACCTTGCCGAGCACCGTCTCGTGGGAGTCGGGGTCGAGCGCGTCGAAGGCGACCGTACGGACGTCCGCGCCCAGCGCCTTCAGGTGGGACGCGGCCCTGTCGAGCGCGGGGGAGGGGCGGGCGGCGAGCCACACCGTGCGGGTACGGCGGGTGATCAGCCGGCGCGCGGTGGCCAGCGCGATCTCCGACGTGCCGCCGAGGATCAGCAGGGACTGCGGGATGCCGAAGGCGTCCTTCATGAAAAAACTCCAGGGGGCGAGCCGATGGGACAGCACTCTTCGGGGGCGCGGGCGGCGGGGGCGTTCCCGGGGGAACGCCCGCCTCACAGACCGAGCCGGCGGGACAGGTCGGAGGTGAAGACACCGCGCGGGTCCAGCTCCGCGCGCAGCGCCCGGAAGTCCGCCAGCCGCGGGTACATCCCGTCCAGCAGCTCCGGCCGCAGGCGGGAGTCCTTGGCGAGGTAGACGCGTCCGTCGGCCGCGGCCACCTCCTCGTCCAGCTCGTCGAGGAAGGCGCCGAGGCCGGGCAGGTTCGCGGGGATGTCCAGGGCGAGGGTCCAGCCCGGCAGCGGGAAGGACAGCCAGCCCGGGTCGCCCTCCCCGAACCGCTTCAGCACGGCGAGGAAGGACGGGCACCGGCGATCGGAGATGCGCCGCACGATCCGGCGCAGGGCCTCCTCCTTCCCGTACCCGACGACGAACTGGTACTGGACGAAGCCGCCGCGCCCGTAGATCCGGTTCCAGTGCGGGACCCCGTCGAGCGGGTGGAAGAAGGTGGAGATCCGCTGCAGTTCACCGGTGCGCGAGCGGGGCGCCCTGCGGTACCAGAGCTCGTTGAAGAGGCCCACCGTCGTCCGGCCGAGGAGTCCCTCGGGCACGAAGGACGGGGCGGCGGGGAGGCGGCCGGGGCGGAACTCCAGCGGGTGCCTGCGCGTCCGGCCGGGCAGGGCGTCGAGCGGCGCGTGGTCGCCGCGGGTCAGCACCGAGCGCCCCATGGCGGCACCCCGGGCGAGCAGGTCGATCCAGGCGACCGAGTACCGGTAGCGGTGGTCGGTGGCGGTGAGCCGGGCCATCAGGTCGTCGAGGTCGTCCGCGCGTTCGGTGTCGACCGACATCAGCGAGGTCTCGACGGGCTGGAGGCGGACGGCCGCCGTGAGGACCACGCCCGTCAGGCCCATGCCGCCGGTGGTGGCGTCGAAGAGGGGCGTGCCGCGGGTGACCGTGCGGATCTCGCCGTCGGCGGTGAGCAGTTCGAAGGAGACGACGTGGCGGGAGAAGGAGCCCGACACGTGGTGGTTCTTGCCGTGGATGTCCGCGCCGATCGCGCCGCCGACCGTGACGTAGCGGGTGCCGGGCGAGACGGGCACGAACCAGCCCAGCGGGAGCAGCACCTGCATCAGCCGGTGCAGGCTCACTCCGGCGTCGCAGAGGACGGTCCCGCCCGCCGAACCGTCGGCCGTGACGGGGGTGGCGTCGATGGCGTGCACCCGGTCAAGTCCCGTCATGTCGAGGACGGCGCCGCCCGCGTTCTGCGCGGCGTCCCCGTACGCCCGCCCGAGTCCCCGGGCGATCCCTCCGCGCGCCCCGCACTCCCGGACGGCGGTGACCGCCTCCTCGTAGCTGCGCGGGCGGACCAGGCGGGCGGCGGTCGGGGCGGTGCGGCCCCAACCCGTGACGGAGACGGTGTCGGAAGGCATGCCCGTGACCGTATCGCCGGAATGGGTGCATACCGGCGGAATCGGTGCGGCCCTGACGGGTCCTCACCGAAATGGGTGATTAATGGGATGTCGTCCTAGATTGCCGTAATTCCGGGGCCACTCCCTAGAAGAGTGAGATCACATGGACGACCTTGACGACATGGACCGTCGGATCGACGACATGGACCGTCGGCTGCTGTCGGCAATCCACCGCTGCGGGACCGATCCGCGCGTGGCCGCCGCCGCGCGCGCTCTGTCCTGGGCCGGTGAGCACGGCGCGCTGTGGCTCGCGGCGGGACTCGCGGGGGCGGCCGCCGACCGGGAGCGGCGCGGCGCCTGGCTGCGCGGCACCGCGCTGACCGCCACCGCGCACCTGACCAGCATGGGAGTGAAACGGCTGGTGCGGCGCCCGCGCCCCGGACACGTCGAGCCCCTGGTCCGCACCGCGGGCCGGCACTCCTTCCCCAGCTCGCACGCCACGTCGGCGGCGGCCGCCGCGGTCGCCTACGGAGCGCTCGGCGCCCACCTGGTCCCCCCGCTCGCCGCGGCCATGTGCCTCTCCCGGCTGGTCGTCGGCGTCCACTACCCCTCCGACGTCGCCGCCGGCGCGGCGCTGGGCGCGCTGACCGCCCGGCTCGGCGCCCGCTGGATGGGGGCGGGCCGATGACCGAGCGCACGGCGGTACTGCCGGCCCCGAGCCCCGCCCCGCCGGCCGTCGCACGCGGCGGTGCCGCCGTCGGCCTGCTGCGGACCGCACGCCCCCGCCAGTGGGTGAAGAACGTCCTGGTCGTGGCCGCGCCGGCCGCGGCGGGCGAGCTGTTCTCGCGCCACGCCCTCGTCCAGATCGCGCTCGTCTTCGCGCTGTTCACCGCGAGCGCCGCCGCCGTCTACCTGGTCAACGACGCCCGGGACGCGGCCGCCGACCGGGCGCACCCCGTCAAACGCCACCGCCCGGTCGCCGCCGGACAGGTCCCGGTCCCGCTCGCGTACGCCGTCGGCGGGGTGCTCGCCGTCCTCGCCCCGGTCCTCGCCGCCTGGCTGTGCTCGCCGCTCGTCTCGGCCCTGCTCACCGCCTACCTCGGCATGCAGCTGGCGTACTGCGTCAGCCTCAAGCACGTCCTGGTCGTCGACCTCGCCGTCGTCACCACCGGGTTCCTGATGCGCGCGATGATCGGCGGGCTGGCCCTCGGCATCCCGCTCTCGCGCTGGTTCCTGATCACCACGGGGTTCGGAGCGCTGTTCATGGTGTCCGCCAAGCGCTACTCCGAGGCCGTGCAGATGGCCGGCAAGGCCGGCGCCACCCGCGCGCTGCTCACCGAGTACACCACCGGCTACCTGCGCTTCGTCTGGCAGCTGGCCGCCGGTGTCGCCGTCCTCGGCTACTGCCTGTGGGCCCTGGAGGAGGGCGGCGTCGCCAGCACCAGCGTGCTGCCCTGGCGCCAGCTGTCGATGGTCGCCTTCATCCTCGCGATCCTGCGGTACGCCGTCTTCGCCGACCGGGGCACCGCGGGCGAACCGGAGGACGTGGTCCTGCGCGACCGCGCGCTCGCCCTCATCGGCCTGGTGTGGCTGGCCATGTACGGCCTCGCCGTCGCGAACTGGTGAGCGTCACCGGACAGCCCACGGCACCGGCCCCCGGCACAACACCGGCCCCCGGCACGGCACCGGCGCGCGACGCGGAGGCATCCGCGCCGGACCGGGGGAGCCCCGGGAGGCGCGCCTTCCTGCGGGAGCTGCTCGGCTTCGCCGCCGTCGGCCTCCTCGCCTACGCGGCCGACCTCGGCCTCTTCGTCTGGCTGCGCGGACCCGCCGGCCTCGACCCGCTCACCGCCAAGGCCCTCTCCTTCGTGGCCGGCTGCTCGGTGGCGTACGCGGGCAACGCGCTCGGCACCTACCGGCACACGGGGGCCCGGGGCCTGCGCCGGTACGCCGTCTTCTTCGCGGTGAACGTCGCGGGCGCCCTCGTCCAGCTGCTCTGCATCGCCGTCAGCCACTACGGCCTCGGGCTCACCTCGCAGCGCGCGGACACCGTCTCCGGCGCGGGCGTCGGCATGGCGCTGGCCACGGTGCTGCGGTTCTGGGGCACCCGGACATGGGTGTTCCGCCAGGAGCGGGGCAGAGTCGGATCATGGACTGGCTGAAGAAGCTCCCGGGGATCGGCCCGCTCGTCGAGCGGCTGAGCCGGACGCACGCGTGGCGGTCGTACGAGCGCCTCGACCGGGTGAAGTGGACCCGCCTCGCGGCGGCGATGACCTTCATCAGCTTCGTGGCCCTCTTCCCCCTGCTCACCGTCTCCGCCGCGATCGGCGCGGCCACGCTCAGCCCCGAACAGCAGAAGGAGATCCAGGACAAGATCGCCGAGCAGTTCCCCGGCATCTCCGACCAGCTCGACATCGCCGGCCTGGTGGCGAACGCCGGCACGGTCGGGCTCATCGCCGGCGCGGTCCTCCTGTTCACCGGCATCGGCTGGGTCGGCTCCGTGCGGGAGTGCCTGCGGGCCGTGTGGGAGCTGGACGACACCGACGAGAACCCGTTCCTGCGCAAGCTCAAGGACGGCGGAGTGCTCCTCGGCCTCGGCGGCGCCGTCCTCGTCACCCTCGCCGCGTCGACCGTCGCCTCGGCCCTGGTCGGCTGGACCGCCGACCGGCTGGGCCTCGACAAGGGCGGCTGGGGAAGCGTCCTGCTGCACGTCGCCGCGTTCGTCGTCGCGGTCCTCGCCGACTTCCTGCTCCTGCTGTACGTCCTGACCCTGCTGCCCGGCGTCGAACCGACCCGGCGCCGGCTGCTGGTGGCCGCGCTGACCGGCGCCGTCGGCTTCGAACTGCTCAAGCTGCTGCTCAGCGGCTACATCCAGGGCGTCGCCTCGAAGAGCATGTACGGCGCCTTCGGCGTGCCCGTCGCGCTGCTGCTGTGGATCAACTTCACCGCGAAACTCGTGCTGTTCTGCGCCGCGTGGACGGCGGAACCGAGCCGGGAGGCGGACCGGCCGGTCAGCGGCGCGTCCGGCGGCGTACCAGATCCGGCAGCGGCCACCGGCGGTTGACCACGAACACCCCCGCGGCGAGCAGCACCAGCATTCCGCCCGTGACGGCCAGGGCGGTGGCGATGCCGCTCGAACCGCCCCTGCCCGCGGACGAGGCGGCCACCGGCTTCGCGGAGGCGGCGCCGTCCGGGGAGGCGGACGCGTTCGACCCCGGCTGCGCCGTCGCCTCGGCGCCCTCGGGCACCACCAGCATCCCCACCGGCGTGACCTTGCCCGCGGCCTTGAAGCCCCAGTCGAAGAGGCGGGCGGTCTCCTTGTAGACCTCGTTGTGCTCGTCCTTCTCGGGGTTCAGGACGGTGACGAGCAGCACCCTGCCGTCGCGTTCGGCGACGCCCGTGAAGGTGGCGCCCGCGTTGCTCGTGTTGCCGTTCTTCACCCCGGCGATGCCCTGGTACGGGGTGACATCGCTGTCGCCGGACAGCAGCCGGTTGGTGTTCTGGATCTCGAAGGACGGGCGGGAGGTCTTGCCCTTCTTGTTCTTCGTCGTCGCGCCGGGGAACGACGCCCGCACCGTCGAGCAGTACTCCCGGAAGTCCGCCTTCTGCAGTCCCGAGCGGGCGATCAGCGTCAGGTCGTACGCCGACGACACCTGGCCCTGCTCGTCGTAGCCGTCGGGGCTCACCACGTGGGTGTCGAGGGCCTTCAGCTCCTCGGCGTGCGCCTGCATGTCCTGCACGGTCCGCTCCACGCCGCCGTTCATCGCGGACAGGACGTGCACCGCGTCGTTGCCGGAGCGCAGGAAGACGCCGAGCCACAGGTCGTGGACCGAGTACGTCTCGCCCTCCTTTATCCCGACCATGCTGGAACCCGAACCGATCCCGGCCAGGTCGGAGCTCTGCACCTTGTGCTTCTCGGTCTTGGGGAACCTCGGCAGCACGGTGTCCGCGAAGAGCATCTTCAGGGTGCTCGCCGGGGGCAGCTTCCAGTGCGCGTTGTGCGCGGCCAGCACCTCGCCGGACTCGGCGTCGGCGACGATCCAGGAGCGGGCGGTCACGTCCTTGGGCAGCACCGGGGCGCCGCTGCCCAGGTCCACCTGCGTCCCCGGCCGGCCGAGGCGGGCGCCGCCCACGGTCGACATGTCGGCCGGGGGCGGGTCCGAGGGCCTCGCCGACGGGGAGGGGGCCGGTGTCGCCGTCGGTGTCGCGTCGGCGAAGGCGGGCGCCGCGAGGGAGAGGGACAGCGAGAGCGACAGCAGGGCGGCGGAAGCGACCGGCAGACGATGCCTGGCGGTCTGTTTCGAGGCGGGCACGGACGAGAAAGTACAGGGCCGCGCGCGGGAAGTCCCGCCGCCCTCCCCACCCCGGCCGCGGTGTCCGTTCGGCGGCGACGATACTGAACGCATGAAGCTCAGCCGCCCCGTGTCCTGGTTCCTGCTCGCCTTCGGGGTGTGGAGCTGGGTCATCTGGATCACTTTCGTCAAAAATCTCGCCGAGGACGGCAGCGGGCTCGCCTTCGACGACGGCGACCCGACGGCGTACTTCTGGGTGCACCTGACTCTGGCCGTCGTCTCCTTTGTCTTGGGGACGATCGTCGGGGGCATCGGGTTGCGCGGTCTGCGCGCATTGCGCCGGACGGCATAGGGCCCGCGGGCCGGGCCGCCGGATGCGTCGGATCGTCATGACCGAGGGAACTGCGGGGGGTACGGCGTCATGGTCATCGTCTTCGTGCTGATCGGGGCGGCCGTGCTGGCCGCGTTCGGCGCGCTGCACTGGTACGCGTGGCGCCGGCTGGTCCGGGACACCACCCGCGGGCCCGGTCCCGCCCGGCGCGCCGGCACGGTGGTGTTCGTGGCCGGACCGGTGCTGATGTTCGCCGGTCTGGCCGCCGAGCGGGGCGGGGCGCCGTTCCCGCTCCAGCGGGTCCTGGCCTGGCCGGGGTTCCTGTGGATGGCCCTGTCGATGTACCTCCTGCTGGCACTGGTCGCGGGCGAGTTCGTCCGCCCGCTGCTGCGCAGGGCGGTCGCGCGGCGGGCGTCCGCCGGTACGGGCGGCGGTCCGCGCCCCGGCGACGACCGGCCCGCCGCGGAGGCGGACCCGGACGCCCCGGCCGACGCCGAGACCACCGCGCCGGCCGAGCCGGCGGCCGTCGGAGGACCCGGGTCCCGCCGCGGCGCCCTTCCCCGCCCCGGCGGGGCGGAGCCGGCCCCGGGGGACACCGGCGCGCAGGCGTCCTCGGGCGCGGGCGCGGGCGCGAAAGACCCTTCCGCGGACGGTCCTTCGCGGCGGCTGTTCGTCTCGCGTGTGGTGGGCGGTGCGGCGGCGGCCGTCGCCGCGGGGACCGTGGGCTACGGGACGTACGGCGTCCTGCGCGGGCCCGCCGTCAAGCGCGTCACCGTCCCGCTGGCCAAGCTGCCGCGCGCCGCGCACGGGTTCCGGATCGCGGTGGTCAGCGACATCCACCTCGGGCCCGTCCTCGGCCGGGACTTCTGCGCCCGGGTCGTCGACACGATCAACGCGACGCAGCCCGACCTCATCGCCGTCGTGGGCGACCTGGTCGACGGCAGCGTCAAGGACCTCGGTCCGGCCGCGGCGCCCCTGGCCCGCCTCCGCGCACGCCACGGCGCCTACTTCGTCACCGGCAACCACGAGTACTTCTCCGGAGCCGAGCAGTGGGTCCGCGAGGTGCGTGAACTGGGCCTGCACCCACTGGAGAACGCGCGCACGGAGCTGGCCGGCTTCGACCTCGCGGGCGTCAACGACGTGCAGGGCGAGAGCGAGGGGCAGGGGCCGGACTTCGCGAAGGCGCTCGGGGACCGCGACCCGGCACGCGCGTGCGTGCTCCTCGCCCACCAGCCGGTGCAGATCCACGACGCCGTCGAGCACGGCGTGGACCTCCAGCTCTCCGGCCACACGCACGGTGGCCAGCTCTGGCCCGGCAACTTCGTCGCCGAACTCGCCAACCCCACGGTCGCGGGCCTGGAACGGTACGGCGACACCCAGCTCTACGTCTCCCGCGGCGCGGGCGCCTGGGGACCGCCGGTCCGGGTGGGCGCCCCTTCCGACATCACGGTCGTGGAGCTGGCGTCGAAGCAGGCGTGAACGGGCCGCGTGACGGCGCCCGGCCATCGGGCGCGGGGATGCGGTCGGGGTCCTGAGCCGGCCTCCCGGCCGGAGAGGGGGGGGCGGCCCCCCGGCCCCAGCGGCCTCCCGGACCCTGGGCCCCCTCGCGGGCTACCGCCCCTCACGGGCTACACGGCCTACGCGGGGCAGGCGTCGTGCGGCCGGGACGGCAGGGTCACCGTCACGGCGAGGCCCTCACCCGGTGCCGTACGCACCGCCACCTCGCCGCCGTGGGCCGCCACCACGCCCTGCACGATGGACATCCCGAGGCCGCTGCCCGCTCCGCCGCCCGCCCGGAAGAAGCGGTCGAAGACGCGCGCCGCGTCGTCCTCCGCGAGCCCCGGCCCCTCGTCCGCGACGCACAGGCGCACCGCCCCGTCCGCGCGCTCCAGGCCCAGCCGCACCGGCACATCGGCGGGCGTGTGGGTCCGTACGTTGCCCACCAGGTTGCCGAGGACCTGCCGCAGCCCCGACTCGTCGGCCCGCACCAGGATCGTGCCCTCGGCGTGCACGGTCACCGGCCGGTCCGGCTGCTGGGCCCGCAGATCCTCGGCCGCGTCCCGCACCAGGGCGCTCAGGTCCACGCTCCGGAAGCGCAGCTCGGGACGCTGGTCCAGGCGGGCCAGGGTGAGGAGTTCGTCGACCAGCCGGCCCATGCGGTCGGCCTCCGCGTTCACCCGCGTCCAGGCCCGCTCCCGTTCGTCCGGGTTCACCAGCATGCCCCGCTCGTAGAGCTGGAGGTAGCCGCGGATCGCCGACAGCGGGGTGCGCAGCTCGTGCGAGGCGTCGCCGACGAACCGGCGCAGCTGGGCCGCGCTGCGCTCACGGGTCCGGTAGGCCGATTCGACCTGCTGGAGCATGGAGTTGAGGGCGAGCCGCAGCTGCTCGACCTCCTGGGTCGGGTGGTGGCTGGAGGGCACGCGCCGTGTCAGGTCGCCCTCGGCGATCGCGGTCGAGGTCTCCACCATGGCCTCCAGCGGCCGCATCCGGCGGCTCACGCTGATCATCGTCAGCGCGGCGAGCAGCGCCAGGAGCAGGGTGCCGACGGCCAGGTCGAGCCGGAGCGCCTTCTCGATGCCCTTGTGCAGGCCGTCGGTCGAGGCGGCGAGCAGGACGTACGAGCCGTCGGCCAGCCGCACCCCGGTGGCCCGGTAGGGAGTGCCGCGCACCGTGACGTCGTGCGGTTCGGCGTCGGCGGCGAGGCCGCCCGGGTCGTCGACCGCGGCGGCGAGGTCGCGCTGGCCGCGGGTCGGGGCGAAGCCGCCCATGCTGACGGCCACGCCCGAGCGGTCCGCCAGCGCGAAGATCGTGTCCGGTTCCGGCGACTCGTCCGTGGGCGTCAGAAGCCGGTCCCGCACGATCGCGAGCGCGGCCAGCGAGTCGATCTGCCGCAGGGTGAGCCGCGAACTGCCCAGCGAGGAGCGCGTCTTGACCAGCTCGGCGTCGACCTGGTCGACCAAGTAGTGCCGCATGCCCATCAGGCTCACGGCGGTGGCGACGACGATGCCGAGGGCCAGCAGTCCCACGTTCGCCAGCGTCAGCCCTCCGCGCAGCGAGTGGATGCCGTGCCGGGGGCGCCAGAGCCTCACGCGAGCCCGTATCCGACGCCCCGCCGGGTGGTGATCACGGGCGCTCCGAGGGCGTCGAGCTTGCGCCGCAGATAGCTGATGTAGGTCTCCACGACGGTCGACTCGGACGGCGCGTGCTCGTACTGCCAGACGTGGCGCAGCAGTTGCTCCTTGGGCACGATCCGGCCGCCGTTGCGGACCAGGAACCGCAGCAGCGCGTACTCGGTGGGGGTGAGTTCGACGGTGCGGCCCGCGCGGTGGACGCGGTACGTCGACTCGTCCAGCTCCAGGTCGCCGTAGCGCAGCGGCGGGCGCTGCGGCAGCACGTCGGCCGCGCGGGTGCGGCGCAGTACGGCCGTGACCCGGGCGATCACCTCGTCGATGTTGAACGGCTTGGTGATGTAGTCGTCGCCGAAGCCGAGCGCGCCGACGATCTCGGCGGGCGCGTCGCGGGCGGTGAGGAAGACGAGCGCCAGATCGGGTCGCCGCGCGCGCAGTTCGCGGCCCAGCGCCCGTCCGTCGCCGTCGGGCAGCATCACGTCGAGCAGCGCCGCGTCGGGCCGGGTGCGCTCGGCCAGGGTGAGCGCCTCGCGGACGGTGCCCGCCGTCATGACCGTGAACCGGTGGTAGCGCAGGGCGATGGCCAGGACGTCAGCGATGCTCGGCTCGTCCTCGACGACGAGGACGGTCGCGCCCTCGGGGTCGGCGGCGGGCGCTCCCTCGTGTCCGGTCATGCCCCTCAGTATCCGCGCACCCGTGCGCCCTTGGGGCGGCTCCCGCTTTGGAGTTCCTTGAGAGTCATGCGTGTGTCGTGTCGCCGGGACCGCGCGCCCCGGGATCCTGGGGGCTCAGGACCTGGGGGACCCGATGAAGGAGCGTAGAGCGTGACGACATTGGCACGGTGGTGCTATCGGCACCGGCTGGTGGTCCTGTTCCTGTGGGTGGGAGCCGTGTTCGGGCTGGGCGCGGCGGGATCGGCCGCCGGTACCGACTACTCGAACGTCTTCTCCCTCCCCGACACGGACTCCAAGCGGGCGTTCGACCTGATGCAGAAGGCCTTCCCGGAGAGCTCGGGCGACACCGACACGGTGGTCTGGAAGGTCGACGAGGGCTCGGTGCGGGACGCGTCCGTACGGTCCCGGATCGAGCCCGCCCTCGCGGAGATCGGCCGTATGGAGGGCGTCGGCCAGGTCGCCGGCCCCTACGCGGGCCCCGAGGGCGCGGCGCAGATCAGTGGGAACGGGAAGATCGCCTACGCCAGGGTCACCTTCGAGGAACAGGCGAACGCCGTCCCCAAGGAGCTGGTCCAGGACGTCGTGGACCGCGCTCAGAACGCCGAACGCGCGGGCCTGAGCGTGGAGTTGGGCGGTCAGGCGATCACCCGGATCCAGGAGCCGCCGACCGGTTTCGCCGAGGTCGTCGGCATCGCGGCCGCCGCCGTGGTCCTCTTCCTCGCCTTCGGCGCCCTCTTCGCGATGGTGCTGCCGATCGTCATCGCGATCGCGGGCGTCGGCACCGGACTCATGTCCACGACCCTGCTCAGCCATGTCACCGACGTACCCGAAGTCGCCCCGCTCCTCGGGTCGTTGATCGGCCTCGGCGTCGGTATCGACTACGCGCTGTTCATCGTGACCCGGCACCGGCGGGGCATCCTGCGCGGTGCCTCCCCCGAGGACGCGGCGGTCACCGCCCTCAACACCTCGGGGCGCGCGGTGCTGTTCGCGGGCGGCACCGTCTGCATCGCGCTCGCGGGCATGCTGGTGATGAACATGCGCTTCCTGGACGGCGTCGTCATCGCGACCTCGCTGACGGTCGTCCTGAGCGTGCTCGCGGCCGTCACCCTGCTGCCCGCGCTGCTCGGCCTGCTCGGGATGAAGGTCCTCAGCCGCCGCCAGCGCCGCCGGCTCGCCGAGGCGGGACCGGAGTCGCACGAGGCGAGCGGCCTCGCCGCCCGCTGGTCGGCGTACGTCCAGCGCCGCCCCCGCTCGACGGCGCTGGTGGCCCTCGTGGTGATGGCCGCGCTGGCGGTCCCGGTGCTGTCGCTGCGCCTCGGCACCAGCGACCAGGGCAACCAGCCGGAGTCCACGACGACCCGGCAGGCGTACGACCTGCTCGCCGAGGGATTCGGGCCCGGCTTCAACGGGCCCCTCCAGGTCGTCGTGGAGCGCGGCGACGCCTCCGGTTTGGTGTCGGCGATCGAGGCGACCGAGGGAGTGGCGCAGGTGGCCGCGGCGCCGCCCGCGCGGGGCATCACCGTCATCCAGGTCGTGCCGGAGACCTCCCCGCAGTCCGAGGAGACGGACCGGCTCATCGACGAGCTGCGCGACGAGGTGATCCCCGAGTCCGGGACCGAGGCGTACGTCGGCGGGGTGACGGCCGTCTTCAAGGACTTCGCGTCCGTGACCGGGGACCGGCTGCCGTACTTCGTCGCGACGATCATCGCGCTCGGCTTCCTGCTGCTGCTCGTCGCCTTCCGCTCCCTGGTCGTCCCGCTGACGGCCGCCCTGATGAACCTGATCGCGGCGGCCGCGTCCTTCGGTGTCCTGGTCGCGGTCTTCCAGTGGGGCTGGGGGGTGGAGGCCATCGGCTTCGGCAAGGAGGGCCCGATCACCTCCTTCCTCCCGGTGATCATGCTGTCGCTCCTGTTCGGCCTCTCGATGGACTACCAGGTGTTCCTGGTCAGCCGGATGCACGAGGAGTGGGTGCACACCGGCGACAACGCGCGCGCGGTCCGCGTCGGCCTCGCCGAGACCAGCCGGGTCATCAACTGCGCGGCCCTGATCATGATCTGCGTGTTCTCCGCGTTCGTCCTGAGCGGCGACACGGAGGGCGCCATGGCGGGCATCGGACTGGCGGCGGCCGTCGCGCTGGACGCCTTCATCCTCCGTACGGCCCTGGTGCCGGCCGCGATGCACCTGCTGGGCCGCTCGAACTGGTGGCTGCCGGCCGGGCTCGACAAGCGGCTGCCGCATCTGGCGGTCGAGCCCCGCGAGGAGGCCGAGCCGCAGCCGCCGGCCGGCGGGGGAGGGGCGACGGTCGTCCACGGCCTGGTCCGCGACGCCGACGGCGAACCGGTCGACGGCGCGGTCCTCACCCTGCTCTCCAAGGGCGGACGCCGCCTGGACCGCGTGCACTCGCTCGCCGACGGCTCCTACATCGTCTCGGTGCCGTCGCCGGGGACGTACCTGCTGGCAACGACCGCGGCCTCGCACGGCTCCCGTGCCCACCACGTGGTCGTCACCGGCGAACCCCTGGTGCACGACGTGGAGCTGACCTCGTCGGACGAGGTCGACGCGGTGAACTGAGGCCGGGCGCACGGCCGGGCAGGGACTCACACGCTCCCGTGCCCGGCGGTGCGCCGCTCACGTCACCTGGGGCTCGTCCGGGTCGTCCGGCCGGCCCGCGTCCCGGGTTTTCCTCCCCCTGGCCGCCGGGTCCGGCAGCACCCGGGTCATCCCCGGCAGGAAGTCCGTGAACAGCTCGTGCACCTCGTGGACGAGCGGGCGCAGCACCCGGAACCGGGCCAGCGAGACGCCCCGCGCGGTGAGCCGTGCCCCGCGCTCGGCCAGCCGGTAGCTGCGCTCGCGTCCCTCCGTGCGGTCGAAGACCCAGTACAGGACGAGGCCCATCTGGGAGAGCCACATCAGCTCCGGCAGCACCTCCCGCAGCTCCTCGGGGACCTTCGCCTTCGAACCGGCGAGCACCTGCCGGTGTATGGCGATGGCCGCCTCGCGCGGGCCCTGCGACTCCGGGGAGAAGGGGCTGAGCGGGCTGTCGGGGTCGGCGGCGTTCTTGAAGAACTGCGCCGCGAACTCGTGGTACGGCTCGGCCACGTCCAGCCACGCCTTCAGCACCCCGGCGATCCGCGCCTCCAGGTCCTTCTCCCGCTCCAGGACGGGGCCGACCGCCACCTGGTGTTCGACCCCGATCCGGTCGTAGAAGCCCTGGATCAGGTGCTCCTTGCCGGCGAAGTAGTAGTAGGCGTTGCCGACGGAGACGCCGGCCTCCTTGGCGATGGCCCGCATGGTCGTCTTGTCGTACCCGCGCTCCTGGAACAGGCGCAGGGCCGTCTCCAGGATCAGCGCACGGGTCTGCTCGCTCTTGGCCGGGTTCTTGTCCTGGCCCGGGGCGGAGCGCCTGGCGGGGCTCCCGCCGGGGGAGGGGGCCGCGTCGGAACCGGGGCTGTCGTTCGGTGCTGGCACGGGAACAGAGCCTAACGAGTGGCGCAGGCGTCGCCGTCACAGGCGGGCGGGGTGTAGACCCAGCCGTCCTTCGGGTCGTACGCCCATCCGTCGCTCCCGTGGTAGACCCGGCCGCCCCAGTTGTCGGCCCCGCCGCGGTGCGTGCGGCGCCACTTCGCGGCGGCGAGCATCGCGCCCTTGGCGAGCTGCGCCCCGGCCGGCGTGCTGAGGCGGTGGGCGAGCGGCCGGTGGTCGCGCAGCGCCCAGAGGCAGACGACCCAGGCGGCGGAGCCGCGGTAGAGCTGGCCGGTGTCCCCGATGACGGTGATCTCGTCGAGGGTGGCCCGGTGGTCGAGGCCCGGGAGGCGGCGGCGCGCCTCCTCCGAGCCGGCGGGGACCAGCCGCAGCGGCACCAGCTGCGGCTGGCGCACCAGCCAGTCGCGCACGAACGAGCACAGCCCGCACCGGGCGTCGTAGAGGACCGTGAGCCCGCGGACCGGGACGCGCGAGGCGTCCCGGTCCCGGCCGGCGGCGGTGGCCGTCGGGGTCATCCCGCTCACACCCCGGCCGGGGGAGCGACCCAACCCTGCGGCGCGACGGGCGGGAGCTGCTCCCGCTCCATGACGCCCCGGCGGCGGATCTTGTTCAGGACGAACACGTTGCCCAGGTGCATGACCCCGAGGACCAGCAGCACCACGCCGAGCTTGGTCGACAGGGCCTCGAAGACGCCGCGGGCGTCGGCGATCTCGTCGTCCTGGTTCAGGTAGAGGGCGACGAAGCCCAGGTTGACCAGGTAGAAGCCGACCACCAGCAGGTGGTTGACCGCGTCGGCGAGCTTCTCGTTCCCGTGCAGCACGTCGGCGAGGAAGACCCGCCCGTTGTGGCTGAGCGTGCGCGCCACCCAGATGGTCAGAGCGACGCTGACCAGCAGATAGATGACGTACGCGACGACTGTGAGATCCATGTCCCCACCCCTTGTTGAACGCGTTCAAAAGCGTTGTCGTGCACGACTGTAGACCTGCTTTTGAACATGTTCAAGTTCGGAGTGGGCCGCCGTCGGTGCCGGGCTGCGGCTGTACGGTGCGCGCGCTCCGGGTGTCGCCTACCGCTGTCCGCCGCGCGCGAGTTCGGGGCGCTTGCCGTAGTCGGTGAAGCCGATGACGTTGCCCCAGGGGTCGGCGATCTCCACGGTCCACCCGGTCGCCCCGGGGAAGGGGGCGTCCAGGGGCTGGATGCCGGCCGCGGCGAGCGCGTCGGCGGCGGCCCGCGCGTCCCGCACCTCCAGCCACACCCGGGGCGTGGCCCACGGCGGCTGGCGGTGACTCAGCTCCTCGTCCAGGCGCAGCAGCAGCCCGGGGGTCTCCTTGCCCACCTTCAGCAGCGCGATCCCGGCCTCGTCGAGCCGGAAGGCCACGGGGAACCCGGCCCGCTCGTAGAAGCCCACCGCCTCACCGAGACTCCCCACGGGCAGCACCACATTGTCGAAACCGAGCAGCTCGTACGACTCGTCATCTGACATGGCGTCAGGCTAAAACGGCATCCGTACTTTCCCGGGGAACCCGACCCGGTGGTCACCTGATGTGGCGAGCGGGAGGACGCCGCGGGGGTGAGCGGGAGTTCGCGGGCGGCCGTCAGGAGCGCCGCCCCGGGGCCAGCCTCTGACCCCGACCCGTTCGAAAGGCGCTGAGTGATGAACGTTTCGCTGTTTCCCCTCCCCGCACGGGAGGTCGACAGCGGGTTCGCGCACGTGATGTCCCGCTATTACGCCCTCGAGTCCGAAGAGGCTGCCGAACTGTGCGACCTCGGCGAGGACTCAGGCGTAGTGGAGCAGCTGCTCGTCCGTGCCGGCGCCGGGGACGAAGTCCTCGCCGCCGTGTCCGGGGAGAACGTTCTCGGGGACGACGGTGCAGGAACCGTCTGCACTTTCCTGCCGACGGAAGAGGTGGCGCGGATCGCCCGCTTCTTTTCTACGGTGAGTGTGCACGAAGTAATGCAGAGCGCCCCGGAAGTGCTGTCCGGCATCCTCCGCGGAGGAATCCCGGCGGGCTACCTGGACGACCTGCGGGAGACCCTGGACGGCCTCTGGAAGCTGTACGTCCTCGCGGACCGCGAAGGGCTGTGCGTGGCACAGGTGTACGAGGGCTGAGGGGAGGGCGCCGGGCGGACCGCGGGGACGCCGGGCAGATGACCCGTTGTCAGACCCTCCGCCTACTGTCCTTCCCATGGCAACGGTGACGATCGTCGACGAGACGACCAGTGGGGACCGCGGTGCGGGCTGGGGGATCGAGATCGCCGAGGAGCGGCTCACGGTGGGTGAGCTGATCCGGCGGCGGGTCTTCCAGGAGGTCGCCGAGTACAACGCGCGCAGGCCGCGGGTGTTCCAGGGGCTGGTGCAGCCCGAGGACACCGAGCGCGTGCTGAACGGCTACGCGCTGCGCACACCCCGGCGGGTGGACCCCGAGGCGCAGACGGCGCTGGCGCTGAAGGCGTTCGCGGGCAACGGCTTCCTGGTGCTCGTGGGGGACCGCCAGGTCACCGGCCCCGACGAGGAGATCGACCTCGCGCCCGGCACCGAGGTGACCTTCCTGAAGCTCGTCGCACTGGTGGGGGGCTGACCGCCGTGGGGACCAGGACGATCGCGGAGCGCGCCCGCTCGCACGCCGCCGACGGGAACATGGGGAAGCTGGCCGACGAGGCGCTCAGAGCCGCCGTCGCCGCCCGGGGGCACTGGGGCGGGCTCTGGACCGAGATCACCGACGTCCTGGGCGACCTGCCCCAGGAGGACCGCGTCCGCCTCGCCGGAGCCCTCACCGAGCGGTACCACTCGCTCGGCGAGGAGACGGACGCCCGCCGCAACCTGCTCACCCTGATCGGCGTCGTCCGACGCGGCCTGCCCGGCGACCCCCTCGCCACGGAGCGGCTGAAGGAGCTGGAGCGGATCGGACGGCAGCACTCCGTCGGGTACGGCTCCCGTCTCGACGTCCTCGCCGAGGCCGAGCGGGCCGCCGGCCGCGCACTGCCCCCGGCGGTCGTCGCCGTCTACCGCCGCTCCGCCCTGGAGGCCTACCGCGTCCCCGGCCTGACGGAGCTGGCCGGACGGCTCACCGAGCCTGTCCTCAACGTCGGCGAGGAATGGGCCGAGCGGGCCATGGGACACGACGACGGCCCGGACGGGCCCTGGCACGCCCTCCTCGCCCACGCCGCGACCGCCACCGCCGCCAAGCCCACCGCCACGTGGGACAAGCGGGCCCGCACCCTGACCGACGCCCTCGGCGCGGACCGCGTGCGCGCCGCCGTACTGTCCTGGCTGGCGCTCGTCGGCCGCCCCCGGACCTTCCCGCTGGACGGCGGGCCGTACGCGCCCCACGTCAACAGCGCCTACGACCCGTACAACGCCAACGCCCTGCGCGGACTCGCCTGGCTGCTCTCCCTGCTGCCGCCGCACCCCGAGACGGCACGGACCCTCGGCACCCTCGTCGAGACCTCGCTGAAGAAGGTCGCAGGCCTCGGCCCCCGCAACCCCAAGGTGGCCAACGCCGGCGTGGTCGCCCTGGCCCGCGTCGAGAGCGAGGCCGCCCTCGGCGAACTGGCCCGGCTGGCCACGAGGGTGACGTACAAGAACACCGCCAGGCTGATCGACGGCGCCCTGGAGGCGCGGGCCGCCGCGCTCGGACTGCCCCGGGAGGAGATCGAGGAACTGGCCGTCCCGGCGTACGGGCTCACCGAGGTCGGCGGCACCGAGCTGCGCCTCGGCGAGGCCACCGCGGTGATCCGGGTGCGGGGCACCCGGGCCGTGCTGAGCTGGCGCAACGCCGCGGGCGCCCCGGTGAAGACCGTCCCGGCGGCCGTCCGGCGCGACCACGCCGACGAGCTCAAGGAGCTGAAGGCCGCGGTCAAGGACATCGACAAGATGCTGTCGGCGCAGAGCGAGCGCCTCGACCGGCAGTTCCTCGCCCGCCGCGTCTGGGCGTACGGCACCTGGCGCGAGCGCTACCTCGACCACCCCCTGGTCGGCACGCTCGCCCGCCGGCTCCTGTGGACCGTCGACGGCACCCCCGTCGGATTCGCCGCCGGGGAGCTGCGCACCCTGACCGACACCCCGGTCACCGCCGGCGGGCGCGTCGAGCTGTGGCACCCCGTGGACCGCGATCCCGCCGAGGTCGTCGCCTGGCGGGACTGGCTGGAGCGGCACGAGGTCACCCAGCCGTTCAAGCAGGCGCACCGCGAGGTGTACCTGCTCACCGACGCCGAGCGCGCCACGGGCACGTACTCGAACCGGTTCGCGGCCCACATCCTGCGCCAGCACCAGTTCCACTCCCTCGCCGCCGTCCGCGGCTGGCGCGACAAGCTGCGGCTGTGCGTGGACGACGAGGCGCCGCCCGCCACCCGGGAGCTGCCCCAATGGGGGCTGCGCGCCGAGTACTGGATCGAGGGCGAGGGCGAGGAGTACGGCGTCGACACCACCGAGTCGGGCAGCTACCTGCGGCTGCGCACCGACCAGGTGCGCTTCTACCCGATCGGCGCCCCGGAGAACTCGGCGCACTGCTACGGCGGCGAGTACCGCATGTGGCTGCGCGACGGCGAGGACCCCGTGGAGCCGCTGCCGCTCGACGGCATTCCGCCCCTGGTGCTCTCCGAGGTCCTCCGCGACGTCGACCTGTTCGTGGGCGTCGCCAGCGTCGGCAACGACCCGACCTGGCAGGACGGCGGCCCCGGCGGCCGCTTCCGCGAGTACTGGACGTCGTACGGTTTCGGCGAGCTGAACCAGAGCGCCGAGACCCGCCGGGCGCTCCTCGAACGCCTGATACCCCGGCTGGCGATCGCGGACCGCTGCCGGCTGCAGGGCCGCTTCCTGCACGTCGAGGGCGACCGCCACCAGTACAGGATCCATCTCGGCTCGGGCAACGTCCTGCGCAGCCCGAACGACCAGTACGTGTGCGTCGTCCCGAGGACGGGCACCGGCGGCTCCGGCTACCTGCCGTTCGAGGGCGACCGGACGCTGGCGGTCGTGCTGAGCAAGGCCGTGCTGCTGGCCGACGACTCGAAGATCACCGACCCGGCGATCCTGAGCCAGCTCTAGGCGGGCCCCCGTACGCCGAAGGCCCCGCTCCCGGGAGGGGAACGGGGCCTTCGGCCGGGCTCGGCCGGGAGGTCAGATGCGGCGCGTGATCAGCGCGCGCTTGACTTCCTGGATCGCCTTGGTGACCTCGATACCGCGCGGGCAGGCGTCCGTGCAGTTGAACGTCGTGCGGCAGCGCCACACACCGTCCTTGTCGTTGAGGATCTCCAGGCGCTGCTCGCCCGCGTCGTCACGCGAGTCGAAGATGAAGCGGTGCGCGTTCACGATGGCGGCCGGACCGAAGTACTGGCCGTCGTTCCAGAACACCGGGCACGAGGACGTGCACGCGGCGCACAGGATGCACTTCGTGGTGTCGTCGAACCGCTCGCGGTCCTCGGAGGACTGCAGACGCTCGCGCGTCGGCTCGTTCGTCTCCTTGGTGATGAGGAAGGGCATCACGTCGCGGTACGCCTGGAAGAACGGCTCCATGTCGACCACGAGGTCCTTCAGCACCGTCAGGCCCTTGATGGCCTCGACCGTGATCGGCTTCTCGGGGTTGATGTCCTTGATCAGGGTCTTGCAGGCGAGACGGTTCTTGCCGTTGATCCGCATGGCGTCCGAGCCGCAGATGCCGTGCGCGCAGGACCGGCGGAACGTCAGCGTGCCGTCGAGGTCCCACTTGATCTTGTGGAGGGCGTCGAGGACACGCTCCTTCGGGTCGATCTCCAGCTGGAAGTCTTCCCAGGTCGCCTCGGCCGAGATCTCCGGGTTGTACCGGCGGATCCGGAAGGTGGCGGTGATGTAGGGGGAATCGGCGAAGCCCGCCTCGGGCTTGCCGGCGCTGTCCGCCTTGTCGAGGGTCGGGGTAGCCATCAGTACTTACGCTCCATCGGCTGGTAGCGGGTCTGGACGACCGGCTTGTAGTCGAGACGGATGGACTCGGTGCCGTCGTCGCCGACCTCGCGGTACGCCATGGTGTGGCGCATGAAGTTGACGTCGTCGCGGTTCGGGTAGTCCTCGCGGTAGTGACCGCCGCGCGACTCCTTGCGGGCGAGCGCGGAGACGGCCATGACCTCGGCCAGGTCGAGCAGGTTGCCCAGCTCGACGGCCTCCAGCAGGTCCGTGTTGTACCGCTTGCCCTTGTCCTGGATCGAGACGTTCCGGTAGCGCTCGCGCAGCTCCGCGATCTTCTCGACCGCCGTCTTGATCGTCTGCTCGGTGCGGAACACCATCACGTTGGCGTCCATGCACTCCTGGAGTTCCCGGCGGATGTCGGAGACCCGCTCGGTGCCCGTGGAGCCGCGCAGCCGCTCCACCTGGGAGACGACCAGCGAGGCCGGGTCCTCGGGCAGCTCGACGTACTCGGCCGTGGCCGAGTACTCGGCGGCGGCGATGCCGGCGCGCTTGCCGAACACGTTGATGTCGAGCAGCGAGTTGGTGCCCAGGCGGTTCGCGCCGTGCACCGAGACGCAGGCGACCTCACCGGCGGCGTACAGGCCCGGGACGACCGTGGTGTTGTCCGCGAGGACCTCGCCCTGGACGTTGGTCGGGATGCCGCCCATGGCGTAGTGCGCGGTGGGCTGGATCGGGATCGGGTCCGTGTAGGGCTCGATGCCGAGGTAGGTCCGCGCGAACTCCGTGATGTCCGGGAGCTTCGCGTCGAGCTGCTCCGGCGGGAGGTGCGTGAGGTCGAGGTAGACGTGGTCGCCCTCGGGACCGCAGCCGCGGCCCTCACGGATCTCCGTGTAGATGGAGCGCGAGACGACGTCACGGGACGCGAGGTCCTTCATGACCGGCGCGTACTTCTCCATGAAGCGCTCGCCGTCCTTGTTGCGGAGGATGCCGCCCTCACCGCGGGCGCCCTCCGTCAGCAGGATGCCCATGCGCCAGATGCCGGTCGGGTGGAACTGGAAGAACTCCATGTCCTCCAGCGGCAGCCCGCGCCGGTACACGGCGGCCTGGCCGTCACCGGTCAGCGTGTGCGCGTTGGACGTGACCTTGAAGAACTTGCCGGTGCCGCCGGACGCGTAGATCACGGCCTTCGCCTGGAAGACGTGGATCTCGCCGGTCGCCAGCTCGTACGCGACCACGCCGGCCGAGCGCTTGACGCCGTCGACCTCGGTGATCAGCTGGTCCAGGACGTAGAACTCGTTGAAGAACTCCACGCCCTCCTTGACGCAGTTCTGGTACAGCGTCTGGAGGATCATGTGGCCGGTGCGGTCCGCGGCGTAGCAGGACCGGCGGACCGGGGCCTCGCCGTGGTTGCGGGAGTGGCCGCCGAAGCGGCGCTGGTCGATGGTGCCGTCCGGGGTGCGGTTGAACGGCAGGCCCATCTTCTCCAGGTCGAGGACCGAGTCGATGGCCTCCTTCGCCAGGATCTCCGCGGCGTCCTGGTCGACCAGGTAGTCACCGCCCTTGACCGTGTCGAAGGTGTGCCACTCCCAGTTGTCCTCCTCCACGTTGGCCAGCGCGGCGGCCATGCCGCCCTGCGCGGCGCCCGTGTGGGAGCGGGTGGGGTAGAGCTTCGTCAGGACGGCGGTGCGGCTGCGCTTCGTCGCCTCGATGGCGGCGCGCATGCCGGCGCCGCCGGCGCCGACGATGACGGTGTCGTACTTGTGGATCTTCATGATTCTCGCAGCCCCGTGCCTAGCGGATGTTCGGGTCGAAGGTGAAGATCACCAGCGTGCCCAGCAGGATGGTGAACACCGTGGCGGTGTAGAGCAGGCCCTTGAGCCACAGCCGGGAGGTGGTGCGCTCGGCGTAGTCGTTGATGACCGTGCGCAGGCCGTTGGCGCCGTGCAGCATGGCGAGCCACAGCATGGCCAGGTCCCAGGCCTGCCACCACGGGGACGCCCAGCGGCCGGCCACGAAGGCGAAACCGATCTTGGACACGCCGCCGTCGAGGACGAGCTGGATGAGCAGGTGGCCGAGGACCAGGACGACCAGGACGATGCCGGACAGGCGCATGAAGAGCCAGCCGTACATCTCGAAGTTGCCGCGGGTCGACTTCGGGGTCTTCCGGGTCCGCTTGCGCGGGGCCTCGATCAGGGGCGCCGGGTTGTCGACGCTGTAGAGCGAGGCACCCTCGACGGGCCCGATACCGGAGGTGGTGGTCTCAGTGGACATCGGCGTCAGCTCCCGAATACTTCGCGGAATGCGTGACCGAGGACCGGGTAGAGCGCCCCGGCCATCAGCACGACCCAGATACCGACGACGGACCAGAGCATCTGCTTCTGGTAGCGGGTGCCCTTCGACCAGAAGTCGACGGCGATGACCCGCAGGCCGTTCAGCGCGTGGAAGAGGATGGCGGCCACGAGGCCGTACTCCAGCAGCGCGACGATCGGGGTCTTGTACGTGGACACGACCTTGTCGTAGTCCTCGGGGGAGACACGGACGAGAGCGGTGTCCAGGACGTGTACGAACAGGAAGAAGAAGATGAGGACGCCGGTGACTCGATGAGCCACCCAGGACCACATTCCTTCCCGGCCGCGGTACAGCGTTCCAGCCGGCACGGAAGAACCCTCCGGGAGCGGGGATTGGGGCCGCGCCGGCTTCTGTGTCGGACGGGCCCGGCCGGGTACGGTCCACCGGCCCCGGCCATCGTAGCGACGAGTTGTCGGAACGCTTACAGCGGGCCCGTCTGTGTGATCAAACAGGCAATCAAACAGGCACGTACGGGCTATCAGGCCGGCCCGAATCGGCCGATTCCGGGCGTGCGGCGCCTGGGGTGCCTGGGTCGTCGGGGCCTTCGAACGTGTGGACAAGACGCGCAATCCGGCCACGGGCGAGTCGCCGGAGTTCCTCGGCCGCCAGGACCCGCTCCTCCTCAGGGTCGTTGCCGAGCCGGGCGCGGATTCCGGCCAGGACCTGGTCGAGGGCCTCGTCCGGGGCGACGTCGTCCAGGCAGATCACGAAGACGTGCCCGAAACGGCTCTCGTACGCGGCGTGCGCGGCGCGGAGCGCGGTGTGGGCGGCGGAGTAGGCGTCCTCGGCCAGGACCGTCAGCGGCTCGCCGGCCAGCGCCTCGGTGAGGTCGGCGGCGGTCAGGTCGTACGCCGCCTCGTCGGCCGCGGCGAGCAGCGCGCCCAGGTCCGGATAGGGCCGGTGCTCGGACAGGCGTCTGGCCCAGCGGAGGCTGCGGCAGCAGGTGAGCAGCGCCTGCTCGACGGCCTCGGCCGGCGCCGTGTTGAACGGCTCCAGGCGGACCGGGGACCGGGTCGCACCCTTCTGCTCGGGCAGGGCGACCTGGCCGGGGAGGCGCGGGAGACGGTGCGAAGGCAGCGTGGGTCCTCGGCGATGGGACGGTGACGCCCGGGGGACGGCACGTGCGGGTCGGCAGGGAAAGGTGTGACAGATGTGCCGCTACGTTATCGATCCCGATCAGGACCTGTCCGAAGGATGCCGCGAATTCACCCGCACGAGAGAGTTTCGCTCCATCGGGTGGACGGTGGGGAGGCGGAGACGTTGGCTTGGGTTCACCGTGGAGGAGTAACAGGAGGTGTACGAGGAAGCCGTACGCGTGCTGCACCAGGAAGGCGTAAGAGGCGTGGGTGACGTGGAGTGGACCGTGGTGGCCGAGGCGTGGGACGTGGCGCGGTGAGCCGGGGCAGGCGGCGGGCGCACGGCCGGGCGCGGCGCGGGCCGGCCGGCCGGAACGGCGTGCTGGCCGCGGCGGGCGTGGTGGTGGCCGGCGCGACCGCGGCGACCTTCGCGTTCTGGCCGTCCGGCGACGGCGGGCCCGCCGGGGCGGCCGCCCCCACGGAGCGCGGTTCGGCGGCGTCCCGGGCCCCGGCCTCCCCCACCCCCTCGCGCTCGTACGCCCTGTCGACGACGCCCCGCACGATTCCCGCCGTCCGCGAGCACACCCCCGCGCGCGGCCCCGGCTGGCGTCCCGCCGAGGGCGGCCGGGTCGTGGTGGACGACGCCGGCCTGGAGGACGAGGGGCGGCTGCTCGCCGGTGAGCTGAAGCTGTCGTACGCGGGAGAGACCGCGGCGAAGGACGGCGACGTCCGGCTCACGCTGAACGGCGCGGACGACGAGGGCGCGAACCCGGAGTCGTACACCCTGACGGTCAGGAACCGGCGGGTCACCGTCGCGGCCCCCGGCCAGGCAGGCGTGTTCTACGGCACCCGCACCCTCAAGCAGGAGGTGCACGGCGGCGGCACGGCGGCCGAGGGCGTCGTCCGCGACCGGCCCGCCAAGCCGCAGCGCGGGCTCATGCTCGACACGGCCCGCAAGCACTTCACCGCCGGCTGGATCGAGGACCGGATACGCGAGCTGGGCGACCTCAAGTTCAACCAGCTGGGGCTGCACTTCTCCGACGACCAGGGCTTCCGCATCGAGTCGGACACCCACCCGGAGATCGTTTCCAAGGAGCACCTCACCAAGGCCGAGGTCCGCCGCATCCTGAAGCTCGCGGCGAGCCGGCACATCACCGTCGTCCCCGAGATCGACTCGCCCGGACACCTCGGCGCGGTGATCGCCGCCCACCCCGACCTCCAGCTCCGCAACACGCAGGGCGTGGCCACGCGGGGCGCGATCGACATCTCGAAGCAGGCGTCCGCGGACCTCCTCGACGACCTGCTGAACGAGTACGCCGACCTCTTCCCCGGCCCGTACTGGCACCTCGGCGCCGACGAGTACCAGGCCCTGACCGTGTCGAACCCGGCGGCCTCGTTCCCCCAGCTGGCCACCGCGGCCGTGAACTCCTTCGGCTCCGGCGCGGGCATCGCCGACCTGGCCACCGGCTGGCTCAACGACCGCGCGGACGTGGTGCGCGGGCACGAGCGGACCGCGCGGGCCTGGAACGACGGCTTCTTCGACGGGGGCAAGGTCCAGGCGGACGACGACATCCAGGTCGCGTACTGGACCGGCAAGGAGATCGGCGCCCGGCAGCCGGCCGAGTACCTGAGCGCCGGCCGCAAGGTGATCAACTACAACGACGAGTACCTCTACTACGTGCTCGGCCAGCCACAGACCTTCGTCTACCCGACCGGGCAGCGCATCTACGAGCAGTGGACCCCGCTCGTCCTGCGCGGCACCTCGCCGGTGCCCGCCGAGTACGACGGCCAGATCCTCGGCGGGAGCTTCGCGGTCTGGTGCGACCGCTCGCAGGCGCAGACGCCGGAGCAGGTGGCCGCCGGGATCCGGATGCCCCTTGCGGCCACGGTCCAGAAGCTGTGGGACCCGGACAAACCGCCGCTGTCCTGGCCGGACTTCCAGAAGCTGGCGAACAGCCTGCGCTGATCGCGCTGGACGCCGGGGGCGGGCGGACCGTAACGTCCGCCTGCCGGAGCGGTCCTGGGGAGAGGGCGCGCCCGGCTCCTGATCACCGCGCCCCTGGGGGACCACTCCGTCATGCTCTGCTCGCACTGCCGCCATGCCGCCGCGCCCCCCGGCGGGACCCTCTGCCCGGACTGCGCGGCGACCGCACCGGCCGAGGGAAGCGCCCCGGCCGCACCGGCGGAGGAGAGCGCCCCGGCCGCAGCGCCCGCGGTGGCCGAGCCGCTCGCGGCGGTCGGTGCGGCCACAACCCGGCGCCCGCGACGTCGGCCGGCCCGCTCGTGACACCGTCATCCGTGTCGCCGCCCGTGCCGTCCGTGACACCGCCGTCCGTGGCCCCGGGCGGCCCGCCCGTCGTGCCGCCCGCCCCCAGGCCGTCGGGCGTCAGGTCCCTGCACTCACCGAAGGGGCGGCCCCTGCTGCGCTCGCCGGTCGGTCTCGGGCAGGCGACGGCCGTCCTGCTCGGCCTCGTCGCCGCCGCCGACCTCTTCGCGCTCGGCGCCGGGTACGCCCTGCGCGACGTCGTGGTCCGCGTCGCCGCCGGCGCGACCGACACCGGTCTCCCGGAGTCCGCCGCGCGCGCGGACGCGCTGTACACCCTGGCGGGAAGGGTGCAGGCCGCCCTGCTGATCGCCACGGTCGTCGTCTTCCTCGTCTGGTTCCAGCGGGCGCGGGACAACGCCGAGATCTTCGACCCGCACGGGCACACCATGTTGCGCGGCTGGACCTGCTGGAGCTGGTTCCTGCCGCTGGTGAACCTGTGGATCTCACGCCGGATCATGACGGACATCTGGGACGCGAGCCGTCCGGTGGGCGACCGGGGCGGGCGCGGGCTCGTCAACGGCTGGTGGGCGTGCTGGGTGCTCACCCTGCTGACCGACCGGGTCGCCCAGTCCGACTCCCGGGAGGCCGAGACGGCCGACGGCATCCAGGCGTGGGTCGAGACCACGATGTTCGCCGACCTCGTCCAGCTGGTGGCCGCCGTGCTCGCCGTCCTGGTCGTCCTGCGGCTGACCCGTATGCAGGACCGGAAGGCGCACGAGGGCGTGCCGCCCGCCGCTCTCTGAGGGGCCGGCCGCCGGACCCGGCCCGCGCGGATCGTCCGTTCCCCTGGCGTACGGGCGTCCGGGTGTGGTGTATTCGGCGCGAGCCGAACCGACACCCGGGGGGGAACCGTCCGATGGGCTGCTGGGGTCATCGCGCCGTGGGCCGCGCGGAACGTCCGCCCGCCGGGGACGTCCTGCCCGCCGATCTTCCGCTGGCCGAAAAACGCCCGTTCCGGTTACTCGGCCGGTCCGGGGTGGTGCTCCAGTGACACTCCTGGCCCGTCGCACGCAGTAAGGGGAAGTGCGGGCTCCGTAAGAAAAGGGCGCCCTGTCGAGGGACTTCTTGGGATTTCGAGGGAGGCGTTGATGAGCCTGGTGGAACTGGTCGCGCAGGCCGACGACCGTGGCCTGGCGGCGAGCGGGCTGGCTTGTTTGGATCGCTGCGTGCCCCTGCTGGGCGGTGACGACGAGATCCTGCGCCCGCTGTGGGCGAGTCTCGTGGACGGCGAGGGGTGGCGGGACCGGCTGGAGCAGGCCCGCTCGAAGCTGGGGCCCGGTGGTCCGGACCCGGCGCTGACCGACGAGGACGAGGCCGCCCTGCTCGCCCGCCGCATGCTCGACGCCGCGCCCGCGCCGCCCACCGGGCCGGCCGTGCGGGAGTGGGCCGACGCGTGCTCGGTGGCGGCCCTCCAGATCCACCGGCTGCTGGACGTGGGCGACGACGGCACCTCCTCGGTGACCGCCCGCCGCGAGGGCCGCACCGACGGCATGTCACCGCTCGTCGCGGCCGAACTGCGGCGCCAGGTCACGGTCCTCGAACTCCTCGCGGACCACGGCGCCGGCGGTCTGCGGCTCGCCCTGGACGTGTCGACGGAGGGGCGGCGCGTGCTGCGCGCGGTGGTGTCGCGGCGGGCGCGCGGACGGGTGTGATCCCCGGTCCGCGGTGATGCGGCGGACCGGCGGCGGGTGTGACATCCCCCGGTCCGCCGTGGTGCCGCGGCTGGGCGCGTGGACGGCTGTGAACCCTCGTTGCCCGCGAGAGTTCTGTGACCGTCCCGGGGCGGACGTGAGGGCGGTGCGGTGATCCTGCGCCGGTGTCGCCGCCGCCGCGCGTCCGCTGTGACGATTCCCGCTCCGGGCGCGCTCTTGGAAGTGTGACGGCACAGCAGGCAACCAGGCCCTCGTCCGCAACGAAGCCCGTGCGGTGGGCGGCGGACGCTGTCGCGGCGATGCGCGAAGGCGCGCGGCTGCGGCTCGACTACTCGGCGCAGAGCCTCTGGCGCGTCGACCGGATGATCGAGGAGATTCGCCGGGACGGGGCGCCGTTCGCCGCCGTGGAGAGCGCGCTGCGCGGATTCGGCGCGTACGCCGGCGAGGTCGTCGTCCGGCAGACCGGCGCCGAGTGGTGGGAGACGGGCGGCGACCACTGGGTCCGCACGCCCGACGGGCGGCTGTGGGACCCCATCGACGAGGCCCGGCGCGCGTACGCGGGCGAGGGCTCGCTGCGGCTGCTGTGCCGGGACGCGACAGCGCGGCCGTGACCCCGGTGAGCCGGGGCCCCGGCCGCGCTGTCGTCCGCGGGCGATGGTGCCGCGTTACGGGGTGAGCACCTGGCCCAGTCGCGCGGCCGTCGCCGTGCTCAGCTGGGTGACCCCGTAGTACGCGGACTTGGCCGGCGCGGCGGCACCGCCGGGGACCGGCACGTGGAGCAGGGTGCCGTTGCCGGTGTCCTCGCCCTCCGCGCCGATGGTGAGGTCGGCGTAGCCGTCACCCGTGACGTCGGTCAGAGAGAGCGCCGAGCCGAGCTTGTCGTCCGTCTCCGTGGAGCCGGGGACGCCCTCCGTGTCCTGCGAGAGCGCCACCGAGCCGTCGCCCGTGACGCCCGTGGAGGTGCCCTTGAGCAGCCACACCGAGCCCGCGTTGGAGCGGTTCTTGGTGTCCCGGGTGATGTCCTCGTTCGGGGCGCCGGTGAGGACGTCCGCGTAGCCGTCGGCGTTGAAGTCGCCCACCGAGACCGAGGAGCCGAAGGCGTCGCCCGACTCGGAGGCGCCCTCCACGCCGGTGGTGGACTGGTGGACCGCCGTCAGGCCGGTCGTGGTGAAGCCGGTCGACGTGCCGGGGACCATGGTGATCTGGCCGCCGGAGTTGCCGCCGGACTCGCCCGTGTAGGGCTGGCCGACCACGATGTCGTCGTAGCCGTTGCCGTTCACGTCGCCCGCCGCGATGGAGCGGCCGCCCTTGACGGTGAGCGTGGACACCTTCGACAGGCCGAGCGTCTTGGAGCCCTTGAACCAGGTGACCTTGCCGGTCCCGGACGCGTCCCGGTAGTTGAGGGCGACGTCCGCGTAGCCGTCCCGGTTGAAGTCGCCGGACGCGGCGTCCGCGTAGGCCAGGGCGCCGGTGACGGTGGTGATGTCGCCGGCGACCTCGTGGCCGTCGCCGAAGCGGGCCGCCCAGTTGCCGCCGGTGCCGGTGGCCGCGGTGAACACGTCCGCCTTGCCGTCGGCGTTGAAGTCGCCGACCGCGACGGTCGCCCCGAACCGCGCGCCGTTCGGGTTGTAGTCGTCGCCCAGCGCCATGGTGTCGGCGCCGCTGTCGAACTCGGGGCCGTAGAGGATCGTCACCGCGCCGCGGTCCGCGTGCGTGGTGTCGTCCTCGCCGGGCGCGCCGATCGCGAGGTCCGCGACCCCGTCGCCGTTGATGTCGCCCCAGGCGGTGGCCGCGCCCCACTGGTCGCCGGACTCGGCGGCGCCGGGGACACCGGCGCTGCCCTGGTTGAGCTTGGACTTCGCGGCGGAGACGGGGCCGTTGGTCCCGCCGGGCACCAGCGTGAGCCAGCCGCTGCCCTCCTTGGCCGTGGCGGCGACCAGGTCGCTGACGCCGTCGCCGGTGTAGTCGGCGGTCGGGGCCGCGGAGTTGCGACCGGGGCCGGCGGCGTAACGGCGGATCTCGGCGAGCTTGGCGTACAGGTTCTTGCCGGGCGAGGTGGTCGTCGCGACGTCCTTGTGCCCGGCGATGGTCTTGACCGTGACCGGCGTGCCCTCGGCGTGCGTGCCGGTGTCGGCGTCGGCCGTCAGGGTGACCGAGCCGCTCGGGTCGCCGGCGTACTGGCCGAGCTTCCAGGCGGCGAGACGCGCCACGGCCTCCACCGCGGCCCTGGACGGCTTGCCGGCGGGCCTGGCCGGGGTGCTGGTCGCGTCGCCCTCGAAGTCACCGAGGACGGCGACGCCCGTCGAGGCGCCGTTGAAGCCGTAGGTGTGCTCACCGCGCACCGGCAGGTCGATGCCGCCCGCGCGGCCCTCGAAGATCCGGCCGCACTTGTCGACCAGGAAGTTGTAGCCGAGGTCGTTGCGCTTGCCGACCTGGATGTCGTACGCCATGAGGCCGCGCACCAGGGACGCCGACTGGGCGCAGCTGTAGTCGTTGGTGCCGCCCGTGTGGTGGACGAAGACGGCGTCGATCTCGTCGGCGTACTCCGGCGCGTCCGCCACCGTCGACTCGTTCGCGCCCCACGCGGAACGGGGGACGACGATCGGCTGGACGACGGTCGAGGGGCGCGGGGAGGGAGCGGGCGACGGGGTCGCGCTCGGCGAGGCGGAACCGGACTCCGGCGCCGACTCGGACTCGGACGCGGTGGCCGACGCGGGCGGGCTCGCGGGCTCGGACGGGTCCGCGGAGTCGCTGGGCGACGCGGAGTCGGTGGGCGAGGCCGGGTCGGTCGGGTCGGTCGGGCTCTCGGCGAAGGCCGCGTTGCTCAGGCCGGCCGTGTCGACGGTGCCCTCGGCCAGGTCGGTGCCGGTGCCGGTTTCCGCGCCCGCGGTTCCGGCCTCGGCGGCGGTCATGCCCGGGTCGACCAGGTTGACCTGGAGTCCGGCGGGCAGCTTCGCGCCGGTGGAGCCGTCGGCGGCGAGGATCCGGGCCTGCACCCCGTCGCTCGGGCCGACCCAGAGCGGCCGGGAGACGCCGCGCGCCTCCTTCGCGCCCGGCTCGGCGCCGTCGACGGGCCGGAAGGCGACGTCGAGGCTCTGCCAGCCGGTCCACCGTCCGGTCGCGCTGTCGCGGGTGCGCACCTGGGCGGTTCCGTCGAGTTCGGTCTTCGCGCCGGTCCACGAGACACCGACCAGCGAGAAGGTGTCGGTGCCGGTCCTCGGCAGCTCGCGCGCGCCGGCGCCGCCGCTCTTCAGCGCGAGTCCGTGCACCTTCACGGGCCGCTTGCCGCGGGCGGCGTCCCCGGCCGGACCGTCGCTGGGATTCGCGACTGCGTACGTCACGACTCCCGCCCCACCCAGTACGACGGCCCCGAGCGTCAGCCATGTCCTCCGCTTCAGGCTCAGCGGCTTGTACGCATGGGTCTTACGGCGACTCAAATGCCCCACCCCTAGATGAACTTCACATAAAGATCACCCATCACACAGGTGACCCTCCATTTCAGCTCACCGGAGCGGGTGCACATCACCGTCGGAAGGTGTGCGCTACATCACTCTTGCCCGCGCGGGCGCTCCACCGGCCCGGAAACGGTTGTTCCGGCGCCTCGCACAGCAGTCCGGGGAGTGACGTTCCGCGGCCCTGGTGCGCTGGGTGTGCCAGAGGCGTGCGGAAGAGGCGCGGGAGACGTGCGGGACGGGAGGGGAATTCGTGGCGAAGCGGGGCGAGGTCGAGGCGCGGATGCGGTGGCAGGCGGCGGAGTTCGTGCGGCGGGCCACGGCGCGCAACCGGCTGCCTCTGGACTACTCCGTGGACAGCCTGCGGGTCGTCGACTTCATCGTGGACGGGGTCCGCAAGGGCGGGCCGGAGCGGGCGCGTGTGCACGACGTGCTGTTCGGCCTCGGCGTCTACACGGGTGAGGTGTTCGTCCGCCGGGCCGGCGGGGTGTGGGTCGAGTTCGACGCCGCGCAGCGGGAGTTGTTCGGGCAGCCGGTCGGGGTGCGGATGCCGGACGGACGGGTGTGGAACCCGCTCGGCAAGGTCGTGAAGCGCTTCGAGGAGGGTGCGTCGGAGTCCGTGCGCACGCTGTACCTCCAGGTGCACGGCCGGGCGGCGCGGCCCGGCTGCGACAGGCGGTCCGCCTAGGGCACCTGCATCGAGAACCCCAGGAACCCGGAGAACCCGGAGAGCCCTGAGGACCCCGCGTACTCGGAGGACCCCGAAGGCTCGGAGAGCCCCGGGAACTGCGGGAAACGGGGCGGCGCGGGTGCCGGGGGTGTGAAGGGCATTCTGACGGGCTGTGACATTTATGTGAGGCCCGACGCTGATGACCGTGGGGGGCGTGGACAAGGTCGGCCGTGGCACGCGGTGCGGATCCGTGACGACTCGGTGCGAACGAGGACAGTGTTGGGCCAGGGAGGGGAGCCCCGCCGCGTGCAGGCGTACGACGGGGAGCTGGGCGTGGCCGTCGGGCGTGCCCAGGAAGGGGACGAAGCCGCGTTCGCGGTCGCGTACCGGATCGTGCAGCCCGGGCTGCTCGGGTATCTGCGCGGGCTCGTCGGGGACGACGCGGAGGACGTGGCGTCCGACGCCTGGCTGGAGATCGCCCGGGACCTCGGGCGCTTCCGGGGGGACGGGGCGGGCTTCCGCGGCTGGACGGCGACGATCGCCCGGCACCGGGCGCTCGACCATCTGCGCCGGCAGCGGGTACGGCCCCGGGCGACCGCGCTCGAACAGGACCTGCTGGAGCTGCCCGGCACGCACAGCACGCACGACCAGGCGCTGGAGTCCCTGTCCACCGAGTACGCCCTGGAACTGGTCGCCGGGCTGCCGCGGGACCAGGCCGAGGCCGTCCTCCTGCGCGTGGTGGTCGGTCTCGACGGTCCCGCCGCCGCCCGCGTGCTCGGCAAGCGGCCCGGCGCGGTGCGCACCGCGGCCCACCGGGGCCTGAAGCGGCTCGCCCGGGAGCTCGGCGCCCGGGGTGTGACGCATGAGGGCCCCAGGACGCTGGGGGAGTCGGGATGAGCGGCAGGAAGACGAGCGGCGGTAGGACGACGGCCGGGGATGGAAGCGGACATGGGTGAACGGCAGAGCGACGGGAGGCATCCCGGCAGCCGGGCCGTACCTCCGGTCGTCGCGTGGCCGGACGCCGGCACGTCCCCTCCGGCCGGGGCGGACGCCGAGTCCCTCGTCGAGGCCCTGCTCACCGCCGTGCGCGACCATCCGGTCGATCCGCGCGGGGAGAAGACCGCCGTCGCCGCGTTCCTCGCCGCCCGCGAGCAGGGGGCGCACGGCGCCCCGGGCCGGCGGCGGGACGACTGGCGGCCGCGGGAGCAGCGGCGGGGGAGACGCTCGCTGCGGGCCGCGCTCGGCGCGCTGTTCGCCGGTCTCGCGCTGGGCGGTGTCGCGGTCGCGGCCATCGGTCCCGGGGGACTGTCGTCCGGCGGTGACGAGGACCGGCACGGGACCCGCCCCTCCAGCGCCCCCGCGGACCCCTCCCGGACACGGTCCGGCGCGACCGGCGCACCCGGTGGCACGAGCCCGTCCGGCCGTCCGCCGGCCGCCGCGGACACCGAGGCGCGGTGCCGCGCGTACGAGGCCGCCGGTGGCCGGGGGCAGTCCCTCGGCGCGACGGCCTGGCGGCGCCTGATCGCGGAGGCCGGCGGCGAGGAGAAGGTCGGGGCGTACTGCGCCGGGCGGCGGGCCTCGGCGAGTGCGCGCGCGGGCGAGCCCGGCCAGGACGGCGGGAACGCCCGTCCGACCCCGTCGGCCGCGGCGACCCGGCCGTCGCGGGCCGCGGACCCGACACCGCCCGCCGAGCCGACCCGGGCGGTTCCGGGCGAGCCGGAGGCGTCGAAGGGCAACGACAGGCCCTGACAGCCGCGGTCGGGACGCTCCGGGCGGGGCGGGGACGAAGAGGTGGCTCAGGGAAGCGGTCGCCCGGATCCGGGGCGGATTCTCGGAGCGCGTTCTCTGTGGTGTGCGGCGGTTCCTCGCGGGCGGCTGCGCTCCGCGACCGCCGGACCGGTTCGGGCCCCAGCGCTGGAAAGGATCACATCAAGTGGGCGGCCTGTCGGTCACGCGCCGGTCGCACCGGTCACCAAGGCCGTGCAACAACCCAGGTGGGCGCCGTGTCTCCCCCGGTGCCGAGGCAACGGCCGGGGCCGCCACCCCCCACAGGAGAGGCCCCGGCCGTCGCGCGGCACGGGCCGCGCGGCGGCCCGTACCCTCTACAGCGCCGCGGGCGCGCTTTCTGTCACACCCCGGTGCGTCACGAGTTAGTTGCATGTTCTACGGACATGGACGAAGAGTGGTTTCACGCCGTAACGTGCCTTTCGCGCCGGACCGCGGACCGGAGCCACATCCACGAAGGGCCCACGGACCGCGACCATCCATTGAGGGACCACGACGGCGAGAACCCGGTCCGCGACAGCGGCGCCGGCCGAGGCGCAAGAGGGGCGCGGTGCTGGGGGACGACGCGGAGCTGACCGCCGCGGTGCTTGCGGCACAGGACGGGGACGAGACCGCGTTCCGGACTGTGTACCGCGCCGTGCACCCGCGGTTGCTCGGGTACGTACGGACGCTGGTCGGCGACCCGGACGCGGAGGACGTGACCTCCGAGGCCTGGCTGCAGATCGCCCGGGACCTGGAGCGGTTCAGCGGGGACGCCGACCGGTTCCGCGGCTGGGCCGCCCGCATCGCCCGCAACCGCGCCCTCGACCACATACGCATGCGCGGGCGCCGGCCCGCGATCGGCGGTGACGAGACCGAGCTGACCGGGAAGGCCGCCGAGTCGGACACCGCGGGCGAGGCCATCGAGGCCCTGGCCACCGACAGCACCCTCTCCCTCATCGCCCAGCTCCCGCAGGACCAGGCCGAGGCCGTCGTGCTGCGTGTCGTCGTCGGACTCGACGCCAAGACCGCGGCCGAGACGCTCGGCAAGCGCCCCGGCGCCGTCCGCACGGCGGCGCACCGCGGCCTGAAGCGGCTCGCGGAGCTGCTCGGCGCGGATGCGGAATCCGTCGGCGCCCTCGGTGCCGTACCCCCACAAAGAGAGCCGCGTCCCCGCGCGGTGACGTCCGCCGGTGTGACGCATACGCGTGCGCGGACGCAGAAGGACATGTGATGGCCGACGAGCACGACAGGTGGCTGGACCGGGACGCCGCGGAGCGGCTGCTGCGCGGAGAGCCGCTGGAGACCGTCGACGCCGACACCCGTGAGCAGGCGGACCGGCTGGCCGGGGCACTGCGGGCGCTGGCCTCCGCACCCCCGCTGAGCAGCGCCGAACTCCCGGGTGAGGCCGCCGCGTTGGCCGCCTTCCGGGCCGCCCGGGCGGGCGCCGACGACGAGGCCGCGCTGCTCGCACGCGAGAGCCGTCGCCGCACCGCGGACGCCGGTCTCGTACGCCTCGGCCGGGTCGCGTCCGGCGGCCGGCGGTCGTCGCGGGGCCGTCCCGTGCGGCTCGGCCTGGCCGCCGCGCTGGCCGCCGGGATGATCGGCGGGGTCGCGATGGCGGCGCAAACCGGAGTGCTGCCCACGCCGTTCGGCGAGCACGAGCCGGCACCGGCCGCCTCGGTCTCCGCGGGGGCGACGCCCCGCCAGCCCCTGCTCTCCCCGTCGCCCGGCGCCACCGGAGGCCGCGGACCGGACGCCCCCTCGCCGGGCGCGTCCACGCGCGGCGCGTCCCCGGGCGGCTCCCGGCACGACGAGGCACGCGGCGGCGGCGACGCGAGCGGACAGCCGGAACCCGGGGAGAACGGCACGTCCGGCCGCTCCGACAACAGGAAGAACGGTCTCCTGGCGTCCTGCCGCGACCTGCGCCAGGGCAAGCAGCTCAGCCCGGACCGCAGGCGCGTCCTGGAGGGCGCGGCCCAGGGCTCCGGCCGGGTGAAGCAGTACTGCGACGGTGTCCTCGGTGACGCCGACGGGCGCTCCGGCTCCGGCGGGGAGAGCGGCGGCGGCAAGGGCGACGAGAAGGGCAAGGGGGACAAGGGCGGCGAGGCGGACCAGGGCGCCAAGGGCGGTGACGACGACGGCCATCACATAGGGCCGGGCGGCGACCGCCACCGGGGGAGCGGCGAGACCGGAACTCCCGAGTCCGCGGCCTTCGCCCCGCCCGCCGCGGGGTCCGCGCCGGCAAGGCCCGTCAGGTCCGGACCGTCACCGGCCGCGAGCCCCTCGCCGGTCTACGGCGCGCTGCCGGTACCGGCACCCTCCTGAGCTGGGCGAACCCCCCGCGCCGGTCCATCGGAGGGCGCTGACCTGCGGTTTCGACTTTCCTTGAACTTTTTCCCGCCGGGGTGTGACGTTTTCGGCCGCCGGGGCGCAGTAATGAGTGAGCCGACTGGTCATCGGCCCTCGCATCGAGCCGGGGTTCCCCCCGTACCCACGGCTTGGTGCACCGAGGCGCGGGCGGGACACGTTCCCCCGGTCCCGCCCGCGCCCCATCTCCTCGCTCCGGGCCTTCGCGTCACCAGTCGACGACGACCTTGTCGCCCACGGAGACCTGCGCGAACAGCTCCGCGATCTTCGCCTCGTCCCGAACGTTGACGCAGCCGTGCGAGCCGCCCGCGTAGCCCCGCGCCGCGAAGTCGTACGAGTAGTGCACCGCCTGGCCGCCGCTGAAGAACATCGCGTACGGCATCGGCGAGTCGTAGAGCGTCGACACGTGGTGCCGGGACTTGAAGGAGACGGTGAAGACGCCTTCGCGGGTCGGGGTGTACTGCGAGCCGAAGCGCACCGCCATCGTCGAGACCGTCCGGCCGTCGATCATCCAGCGCAGGGTCCGGCTGGTCTTGCTGACGCACAGCACCCGGCCGGTCAGGCAGCGCGGGTCCGGCTTCGCCGCCGGCTGCCCGCCGAACGCGTACAGCTCCCACTTGGTCGGCTCGTGCGTCATCCGCTCAAGGCGCCGCCAGGTCGCGGTGTCGGTCCTGCCGGTCCGCGGCAGCCCGCGCTTGCCCTGGAAGCCCTCGACCGCGGCGACCGTCGCGGTGTCGTACGTCCCGGTGGGTCCCTCGAACAGCCAGGCGAGCTGACGCAGGCGGGCCTGCACCTCGCGGACGTCCGTGCCCCGGTCGCCCGCCGACCAGAGCACCTTCGTGCGGGACGGCGCCGCCGGGGCGGGCGCGGTGGTGCCGCCGTCGTCCTTCGCGCCCGGGTCTTTCGTCGGGCGGCCCTTGGCGTCGGGCGTGCCGCTCACGTCGATCCGGACCAGCGGCTCCTTCCCGTCCGCGGGCCCGTCGGCCGCCGCCTTGCACCCGGCGACGGCGGCGAGCGCCACGAGGACGGCGACGCCCCTCCGCATGCCCCTGCTGTGCATCCCGGCCCCTGTCGTCTCGGAGATGGCCCGCCACGGCTGTGTCACCTGAGATGCTCCCCCCGCGGGGCCGGTTGCGAACCCGGTGGCATTGCCGGGCGGCACACGGGCGGCAATAGTCGGTACCGGACGCCCCGGCGTCCGCGGACGGGGGACCGGACGGGTCTGTGAGCAAGGTCCCAGCGTGGGCCTCTCCACCGCGCGCACGCCCGCCGCTACAGTCCGTCGCAAGGGTCGTCTGTACTAGCGAGTAACCAAGCAAGCGGAGGCACACACCATGGCGCGCGAGTCGGAGTCCGGACTGCCCATCGAGCCGGTCTACGGACCGGACTCCCTCGCGGACTGGGATCCTGCGGAGAAGCTGGGCGAGCCCGGGAAGTACCCGTTCACGCGGGGCGTGTACCCCTCGATGTACACCGGCCGCCCGTGGACCATGCGCCAGTACGCGGGCTTCGGCACGGCCGTGGAGTCCAACGCCCGCTACAAGCAGCTGATCGCGAACGGCACCATGGGACTGTCCGTCGCCTTCGACCTGCCCACCCAGATGGGCCACGACTCCGACGCGCCGATCGCCTCCGGTGAGGTCGGCAAGGTCGGCGTGGCCATCGACTCGATCGACGACATGCGCATCCTGTTCGGCGGCATCCCGCTGGACAAGGTCTCGACGTCCATGACGATCAACGCCCCCGCGGCGCTGCTGCTGCTCATGTACCAGCTCGTCGGCGAGGAGCAGGGCGTCCCCGCGGACCAGCTCACCGGCACGATCCAGAACGACGTGCTGAAGGAGTACATCGCCCGCGGCACGTACATCTTCCCGCCCAAGCCCTCGCTGCGGCTGATCGCGGACATCTTCAAGTACTGCAAGGCCGAGATCCCGAAGTGGAACACCATCTCGATCTCCGGCTACCACATGGCCGAGGCCGGTGCCTCTCCCGCGCAGGAGATCGCCTTCACGCTCGCCGACGGCATCGAGTACGTGCGCACGGCCGTCGCCGCCGGCATGGACGTCGACGACTTCGCCCCGCGCCTGTCCTTCTTCTTCGTCGCCCGCACGACGATCCTGGAGGAGGTCGCCAAGTTCCGCGCCGCCCGCCGCATCTGGGCCCGGGTGATGCGCGAGGAGTTCGGCGCGAAGAACCCCAAGTCGCTGATGCTGCGCTTCCACACGCAGACGGCGGGCGTGCAGCTGACGGCGCAGCAGCCCGAGGTGAACCTGGTCCGCGTCGCCGTCCAGGGCCTCGGCGCGGTGCTCGGCGGCACGCAGTCGCTGCACACCAACTCCTTCGACGAGGCCATCGCGCTGCCCACGGACAAGAGCGCGCGCCTGGCCCTGCGGACCCAGCAGGTGCTCGCCTACGAGACCGACGTCACCGCCACCGTCGACCCCTTCGCGGGCTCGTACGTGGTCGAGAGGATGACGGACGACGTGGAGGCCGCCGCCGTCGAGCTGATGGCGAAGGTCGAGGAGATGGGCGGCGCGGTCAACGCGATCGAGCACGGCTTCCAGAAGGGCGAGATCGAGCGCTCCGCCTACCGCATCGCCCAGGAGACGGACTCCGGCGAACGCGTGGTCGTCGGCGTCAACCGCTACCAGCTCGACGAGGAGGAGCCCTACGAGCCGCTGCGCGTCGACCCCGCCATCGAGGCCCAGCAGGCGGAGCGGCTCGCCCGGCTGCGCGCCGAGCGCGACCAGGCGGTCGTCGACGCGGCGCTCGCCGACCTGAAGAAGGCGGCCGAGGGCACGGACAACGTGCTGTACCCGATGAAGGACGCGCTGCGCGCCCGGGCGACGGTGGGCGAGGTCTGCAACGCCCTCCGGGAGGTCTGGGGGACGTACGTGCCGACCGACGCGTTCTGACCCGTCCCGCCGTCCGGAAGCCCCGAGCGGAGTGTCGTACCCCTGTGCGAGACTCCGCTCATGCTTGGCGTCATCGACCTCCCCACCTACCTCGCGGGCCTCGTCCTGATCGTGCTGCTTCCCGGGCCGAACTCGCTCTACGTCCTCTCGGTGGCCGCCCGCCGCGGCGTGCGCAGCGGGTACCGGGCCGCCGCCGGTGTCTGGTGCGGCGACGCCGTGCTGATGACGCTGTCCGCCGCGGGGGTCGCCTCGCTGCTCCAGGGCAACGACGTGCTGTTCGGGATCGTGAAGTACGCGGGAGCGGGCTATCTGACCTGGCTCGCGGTGGGCATGCTGCGGGCCGCGTGGAGCCTGTGGCGGACCCGGCGTGAGCGGGCGGACGCCCGGAGCGCCGAGCCCGCGCCGGTCGCCGGGGAGCGGCCGTTCCGACGGGCGCTGGTGGTGAGCCTCTTCAACCCCAAGGCGATCCTGTTCTTCGTCGCCTTCTTTGTGCAGTTCGTCGACCCCGGGTACGCCTACCCGGCGCTCTCCTTCGTCGTGCTGGGCACCTTCGCCCAGCTCGCGAGCTTCCTCTACCTCACCGCCCTGATCTTCGGCGGTACGAAACTGGCGGCCGCGTTTCGCCGGCGCAGGGCGCTCTCGGCGGGGGCCACCTCGGCGGCGGGCGCGCTGTTCCTCGGCTTCGCGGTGAAGCTGTCGCTCGCCGGCTCCGTCTAGGCGGGGCAGCGGGGCCCCGCGGCACCCCCCGGCGGTCCGGGCGCGCGCTCAGCCGCGCCCGGCGCTCCCCGTGACCCGGGCGAGGTAACCGGCCGCGCCCTGCGCCGAGTCGCCCGCCCAGCCGACGTAGCCGTCCGGGCGGACCAGGAACACGCCCGTGCCGTACGCCTCGTAGGCGGGGATGCGGACCGTGCGCGGCGCGACCCCGTCGAACGACGGCAGTACGGCGTCCGTGCCCACCGCCAGCAGGGTCCAGTGCGGGCCGCGGAACGCGTCGAAGAGCCGTACGCCACCGCGCCGTCCGTCCGGCGCGCGGTCCCCGGCGTGCAGCGCGTCCTCCGCGAGAGCCGTCCTGGTCTCCTCGGTGAGCGCCGAGTCCCGGTAGCCCAGGCCCAGTTGGGTGGTCGCGTCGCCGCGCCGGACCTCTCCGCGGTGCACCTGGGTCGACAGCCCGAGCACGCCGGCGGCGACGGGCCTGCGCTCGTCCTCGTAGGAGTCCAGGAGCGCGTCGGCGGCCTCGCCGGTGAGCACCGCGGCCAGCTTCCAGCCGAGGTTGTAGGCGTCCTGGACGCTGGTGTTGAGGCCCTGCCCGCCGGCCGGTGAGTGCAGGTGCGCGGCGTCGCCCGCAAGGAAGACGCGCCCCTCGCGGAAGCGTTCCGCCAGCGCGGTGCGGGGCCGGAAGGCGGAGGCCCAGCGGACCTCGGTCAGGGCGTCGGGCGACAGGTGGGAGCGTTCGGCGACGACCTCGCGCAGGCCCGCCAGGGACAGGTCGGGTGTCACGTCCGGCGGGAACTGCGCCATGACCTGGAAGTCCCGCGTCCCGGCGAGCGGGCAGACCGCCAGGAAGCCGCCGCCGTCGGCCGGCGGGAAGATGTGCCAGTTGTCGCGGTCCAGGCCGGTGATGCGGACGTCGGCGACCAGCGTCGGCTGCGGGTCCACGGTCTCGCCGCGCATGCCGATGCCGAGCGAGCGCCGTACGGCGGAGCGGCCGCCGTCGGCGGCGACGGCGTAGCGGGCGCGGACCGCGGGGCCGGCGGCGAAGGAGGCGGTGACGCCCCGCGCGTCCTGGTCGAGAGCGGTCAGCTCGCGGCCGAAGGCCACGTCCCCGCCCAGCTCCCGCAGCCGCGCGTGGAGGATCCGCTGGGTCCGCCACTGGGGGAGCATCCAGGCCCACCGGTACGGCTCTGCCTCCGTCGGCTCGGGCTCGTCGAACATCCGGTGCTCGCCCTGGCGTTCGCCGTCCCGCCAGATCATGCCCACCGGGTAGGGGCCGCCCGCCGCCCGGACCTCGTCCAGGACGCCGAGGTCGTCCATGACCTCCAGGGTGCGCGGCTGGAGGCCCTTGCCCCGTGACCCGGGGAAGAGGGTGTCGGCGCGTTCCACGAGCAGGGCGCGCACTCCGCGCCTGGCCAGGTCGACGGCCAGGGCGAGCCCGGTGGGACCGGCGCCGACGATCAGCACGTCCGTCCCGACGACGTCCGCGGGGCCGTCCTTAACGTCGTTAAGTTCCATGCGGCGCAGCATGCACTTAACGGCGTTAAACTGTCAACCGTGACTTCGAGGAAGACTCCCGGGCTGGACAAGCGGCTGGTGGCCGGCACCGCACTGCGGCTGCTCGACGACGTGGGCCTCGACGGGCTCACCCTGCGCGCCATCGCCAAGGAGCTGGACGTCCAGGCACCCGCCCTGTACTGGCACTTCAAGAACAAGCAGGCGCTGCTCGACGAGATGGCGACGGAGATGTACCGCCGCATGGTCGCGGACTCGGCCGCGCCCGCCGACGCCACCTGGCAGGAACGGCTGCTGGCCGCCAACCGGGGTCTGCGCGCGGCGCTGCTCGGCTACCGCGACGGCGCCAGGGTCTTCAGCGGCTCCCGCTTCACGGGCATCGACCACGCGGTGCAGATGGAGGAGCAGCTCCGCTTCTTCACCGGCGCGGGCTTCACGCTCGCCCAGGCCGCCCGCGCGACCACCACGGCGTACCTCTTCACGGTCGGCTTCGTCACCGAGGAGCAGGGGATGCGGCCGCCGCCCGGGGAGTCCGGCGAGCGCTTCGACATCGGGGAACGCACCGCGCGCATGGCCGACTACCCGCTCGCGGCCGCCGCGGGCCCCGAGATCTTCCAGGACTACGACCAGGGCTTCGAGGAGGGGCTGAGCCTGGTGGTCGCGGGCATCGAGGCCCGGTACGGGATCGCCTGAGCCGGCCGGGGCGTCCGCGCCGGGATCGCCTGAGCCGGCCCGGACGTCCGGGCCGGCGGCTCAGGGGCCCGGCGCGGAGGTCCGGGCCGGGCGGCGCGCGGCTGACGCACGCGGGGAGAGCGGTCAGCGGGCCGTGGTGAGCAGGGCGCGCAGCCGGGGCGCCAGCCGGTCCTCGACGAAGTGGTTCAGCAGCCAGGCCAGGACCAGCATCGTGACGACCGTCAGCGGCAGCGTCGCGTACGACGGCAGGTGCAGGGTCCGGTGGTAGGTCTCGACGGCGACCCAGCCCAGGTGCTCGTGGATCAGGTAGAAGGGGTACGTCAGCGCGCCCGCCACGGTCAGCCAGCGCCAGTTCGCCCAGCCCAGCCAGCCGAGCGCGATCGCGGCGACCGCGAGGTACCCGAGCGTGACGACCAGGACGATGCCGTACGAGGTGCGGAACGAGAAGAAGTCCGGGTTCGGGGCGTGCCACAGCTGCGCCACCGCGTAGTGCTGGCCCAGCAGCCAGCTCACGCCGACGATGCCCCAGGCGTACGCGTCCCGCCGGTCGCGGTGGACGAGGTAGAGGCCGACCCCGCCGACGAAGAACGGCGCGTACTCCGGCATCAGGACGACGTCCAGCATCGGCTGGTGCGCGCTCTGCGCGATCGCCGCCGCCAGCGTCCAGCCGGCGCAGAAGAGGATCACCCGCCGCCGGTTCGCGCCCGGCAGCACGATGCACAGCGCGAACAGCGCGTAGAAGCGCACCTCCGCCCACAGCGTCCAGCACACCCCGAGCACCCGGTCCACGCCCAGCGGCTGCTGGAGCATCGTCAGGTTCACCAGCGCGTCACTCGGCGACACGGCACGGTAGGCCACGACCGGCAGCGCGAAGACCGCCGTCACGAGGATCACCGCGGCCCAGTACGAGGGCAGCAGACGCGAGGCGCGGGAGGCGAAGAACGCCCGCAGGGTGCGGCCCCAGCCGCTCATGCAGATCACGAACCCGCTGATCACGAAGAAGACCTGCACGCCCAGGCAGCCGTACGCGAACCACTCGTGCAGCGAGGGGAACTGGACCTTCGGCGAGCTGCCCCAGGCCCGGGCGATCTCGCCGTCCCGGCCGCCGTAGTGGTACCCGGCGACCATCAGCGCGGCCACCAGCCGCAGCCCGTCGAGCGCACGCAACCGCGGTGCGTGCACCCGGGGTCCTATCCGGGGCGGGACGTCGGCGGCCTCCGCGGCGGGCGGGACCGGAACCGGTGCCTTCGTCGCCGCGGTCATCCGAGCGTCGCCCGCTTGAGGGAGCGCGCCCGCCGCGCCACCCGGCGGACGGTCGCGTTGCGCGGCAGGAAGGCGAGCTGGGCCGGGACCGCGCCCGGCAGCGCCAGCGAGGTCAGCCGCCGGCGCTTGAAGTAGCGCCAGGTGTGCTGGTCCAGATGGAGCGTCAGATACCGCTCGGCGGCCGGACGCAGCGTGGGGTAGATCTTCGGCTGCATGGCGAACCCGACGGCCCGCACGAGGGCGGTCAGGTCCTCCGTGCCGAGCCCGGGGCGCTGTGCCTCGACCGCCGCCCGGTCCGTCAGCTCGGGCAGCAGCGCGTCCACCACGGTCACCGGGACGCGGTTGCTGTTCTCGTACGGGGTCAGCCGGTCCAGCAGCGTCTCCGTGCCGATCCGGGCGACCGGCAGGCCGTACAGCGCGGACGCCGTGAGCAGCGCGGTGGAGAAGCAGCCGACGACCAGGGCCGGCCGCATTCGCTGGTAGAGCACCTCGGCGAGGACCGGCACGTCGACCACCGTCAGGTCGGCGCCGAGCTTCTCGGCCTCCTTCTCCAGCAGGCGCGACCAGCGGGCCGGCGCCGTGGGGTGCGGCTTGAACACCACGCTGCGGTGGCCGAGTCCGACGGCGCCCCGCAGCATCCGCACGTGGAGGTCCTCCTCCTCCTCGGCGGAGAGGATGCCGAGCGCCGACAGGTACTGCCCGAGCAGCAGCGCCGGCTCCTCGACCACCGGCAACGCGTCACCCGTGTCGCCGAGTTCGGCCAGCACCTTCGAGAAGGCGTCCGTCGGCACCACCTCCGGCGGGACGTCGAACTCGGTGAGCAGCAGGGGCGTGAGGCCCGGCACGAGGTCCAGGTGGAGCAGCCGGGTCACGCGGGTGCCGACCAGCGGGTCGATCTTGTTCCGGGTGGGCCCGTAGCTCATCAGGCCGTCCGCGTACACGGTGACGGGTGCGCCGAGGAAGATCTGCGCCACGGCGAGGGCCGGGTTCACCTGGATCGACTCGACGGCCAGCTCGACGTCGTCGTCCCCGAGCCGCCAGGCCAGCCGCAGATGCCGCTCCCACAGCGGCACGTCGTCGGGGCGCGGCGCCCAGCCACCTGGGTGGAACGGCGAGATGGTCTCGTTCCACGAGATGACCTCGTCGAACCGGCCGCACAGCTGCGCGAAGCCCGGCATCTCGTCCACGGCGGGCGTCGTCTCCGGCGTCGCCGCGTTGTTCGAGACGAGCAGGATGCGCCGGTCGGCGGGCGCGAAGGAGTCCGTGTCCAGCGCCGCGGCGAGCGTCGCCGTGCCGTACAGCGTGGACGCCATGAAGATCTGCGTGGTCACGCGGCCACCCCCGTGGCCGGAGCCGGACGGCGCCGCAGCCGGCGCAGCCGCGTCGCGCGCTGGACGTCCATCGAGTCGAGTGCCTCGTCGAGCACGTCCTGCGGCATGCGCCGCAACGCGACGGCGCTCATCGACTTCAATTTCCGTGCCACGGACGGCTCGAACCTCTCGATGGATCCCAGGTGATGGGAAATGATCGCGCAATACGTGCGCACGGCCTTGGGCAGCAGAATGTCCGCGTCGCGGTCCGCCGCGGTCTCCGCGACGACCTGGTCGAAGGCCCGGATGAAATCGAGCTGCCGCACGTCCCCGATCTGGGTCAGCGAGGAGGCGACACCGCGCCGGTAGAACACACCGAGCAGCCCCACCGTGGCGAAGGATTCCGCCTCCCGGTGCAGCTTCCAGATCCACGGCCGGTCCTCCGCCGTCCGCAGCCCGTCGGTGAAGTGCAGCAGCCCGCGGTCGACCAGCCGGCGGTGGTAGACACCCGCCCAGGCGTAGGCGTAGTCGACGGAGGTGGAACGGTCGGCGGGCAGGATCGCGTCACGGGGACGCAGCACGACGCCGCGCCGGCCGTGCGGCACCCGGTGCACGGTGCGGGCCCGCGCGGTGCACTGGACGTGGTCCGTACGGACGAAGTCGCAGCCCAGATCCTCGATGGCGGCGAGGAGTTGCTCGTAGTACCCGGGGGCGAGCCAGTCGTCCCCGTCCAGGAAGGTGAGGTATTCGCCGCGCGCCGCGTCGATGCCGGTGTTGCGCGCGGTCGCCAGTCCTCCGTTCTTCTCGTGTCTGACATGCACCGCGCCCGGGAGCTCGCGCTCCGCGCGCGCGAGAATGTCCGGCGTCTCGTCGCGAGAACAGTCGTCGACAAGGATGAATTCGAAGTCGTCGCGTGTGTTGGCACGCAGACTCTTCAGAGTGTCGGGCGCGTATTGCTGCACGTTGTAGAACGGCACGATGACGGAGAGCTTGACCACCCGAGTGACGTTAGGCGGCGGCCCGGCATTCGTCTTGACCGTTGGTGAGATGCAAGGTGAACGACGCGTGGCGAAGCCGTGAACCAGGCTGATTTCCGTGCCAAGAACGGACCGAATCCCCATTCGTCGATGTGCTGTTAACCGTTTGTTGCATTCAGGTTGGGCCGCACAACGAAATCGCTTCCTAGCGTCTTGGACGTGCCAGCAAGTACCAGGAAGTCCCTGCGGATCGCCGTCCTCGCGGATTCCGACACCCGGTGGAAGTGGGGCTCGCTCACCGCGAGCCGCATCGCCCCCGCCGGATCGGACATCCGGCTCGACGGCTACCTGCTGCGCGGCCGTGCCACGCCCACCGCCCGCCAGCTCCAGGAAGTCGGCGTCCGCCCCGACTCGCTCCGCGAGGTCACCGGCGTCGAGTTCCTGCGCACCATGGGCGAGGAGGCGTACGACCTCGTCGTGCTCGCCCTGGTCGGCGGCGCCGTCCAGGCGATGCTGCACGGGCTCGGCCGGGCCTGGGACGGCCGGACACGGCGGCCGCTCGTCGTCACCGGCTACGTCGGCGTCGTCTACGAGAAGCTCGCCGACGGCCTGCTGCTGCGGCACGGCGCGGACCTCGTCCTCGCCAACTCCCGCCAGGACGCGGACCGTTTCCGGGCCGTGTACGAGGGAGTGGGCGCCGACGCCTCGGCGGTGACGGAGGTGGCGCTGCCCTTCCTCGGCGGCGCCGGCTACGAGAAGCACGACCCGTACACGGTCGTCTTCGCCGCCCAGCCCTCGGTGCCCGAGAACCGCAAGGACCGTACGTACCTGCTGGAGCGCCTGATCCGGCACGCACGGCTGCACCCGGACCGCGAGGTCCTGCTGAAGCTGCGCTCCAGGCCCGGCGAACACACCACGCACATCGAGGAGCTGCCCTACCAGAAGCTGGCGGAGAAGGCCGACCCGCCCGCCAACTTCCGCCTCGTGTACGGGCACATGGGCGAGGTCCTTGACCGCACCGACCTGCTGGTCACCGTCAGCTCCACGGCGGCCCTGGAATCCCTGCACCGCCGCATCCCCACCGTGGTCCTGACCGACCTCGGGGTGCGCGAGGCGCTCGGCAACCACCACTTCGTGGGCTCCGGCTGCCTGGCCTCCTGGGACCAGCTCGACGCCGGGCACGAACCGGCGCCCGACCCGGCGTGGGTGGCCCGCCAGGGCGTCGCCGCTGGGGGCACCTCCCAGACGGAGTCTGGGGGAGGCTCCTACGAGACGGCCTTCGACGGCGCGCGGGCCCGCATCGCCGAACTGCTCGGCGCCGCCCGGCTCCCGCGGCTCGCGCCGTACTACACGTCCGCCACCGCGCCCGGCTACCTGCCCGGCATCCTCGCCCGCCACCACCTCGCACCCGACGGCAGCCCGCTGCCCGGCGCACCCGCCGCCGACAAGGAGCCCAGCCCCGTACGGCAGATCGTGCGGCGCGCGGCCCGCGGCGCCTACCGCCACGGCGTCCAGCGCGTGGCGCCCGTCATCCGGCGGATGGGGGAGCTGTGAGCGCCCCGATCCCCTCCCAAGGAGTACAGCTGATGTCCCACCCGGAAGCGGGCCAAGCGGCGCCGGTACGCCGTGTGCTCGCGGTGATCCCCGCGCGCGGCGGCTCCAAGGGCGTGCCCGCGAAGAACCTCGCCCCGGTCGGGGGTGTGCCGCTGGTGGCCCGCGCCGTGCGCGAGTGCCGCTCGGCCCGGCTCGTCACCGACGTGGTGGTCTCCACCGACGACACGGCGATCGCCGCGGCGGCCCGCGCCGCCGGCGCCGAGGTCGTCCTGCGGCCCGCCGCCATCGCCGGGGACACCGCGACCTCCGAGGCCGCGGTCCTGCACGCCATGGACGCCCACGAGGCCCTGCACGGCGCCGCGGTCGACGTGGTCCTGCTCGTCCAGTGCACCAGCCCGTTCATCGTCCGCGAGGACATCGACGGAGTGGTCCGCGCGGTCGTCGAGCAGGGCGCGGACACGGCGCTGACCGTGGCCCCCTTCCACGGCTTCGTGTGGCGCGACGGCTCCGACGAACCCGCCGCGCCCGTCGCGGCCGGCACCGGCCGCACCACGGCCGCCGGCGGCACGGACACCCTCGTCGCCTCCACCGCCACCAGCGGCGGCTACGGCATCAACCACGACAAGTCCTTCCGCCCCCGCCGCCAGGACCGCCCCCAGGACCTCCTGGAGACCGGCGCCGTCTACGGCATGGACGCGGCGGGCTTCCGCACCGCCGGGCACCGCTTCTTCGGCCGTACGGAACTCGTCCGCACCGACCCCGCGAGGGTGCTGGAGATCGACGACCCGCACGACCTCGCCCGCGCCCGCGCGCTGGCCCCGCTCTTCGACGCGGGCCGGCCCGGCGCCCTCCCGACCGCCGACGACATCGACGCGGTCGTACTCGACTTCGACGGCACCCAGACCGACGACAGGGTGCTGATCGACTCCGAAGGACGGGAGTTCGTCTCCGTGCACCGCGGGGACGGCCTCGGTGTCGCAGCCCTGCGCCGCAGCGGACTGTCGATGCTGATCCTGTCCACGGAACAGAACCCGGTCGTCGCCGCCCGGGCCCGGAAGCTCAAGATCCCGGTCCTGCACGGCATCGACCGGAAAGACCTCGCACTGAAGCAGTGGTGCGAGGAGCAGGGCATCGCGCCTGAGCGCGTGCTCTACGTCGGCAACGACGTCAACGACCTCCCGTGCTTCGCCCTCGTGGGCTGGCCCGTGGCGGTCGCGAGCGCCCACGACGTCGTGCGCGGCGCCGCACGCGCGGTCACCACCGTCCCCGGCGGCGACGGCGCGATCCGAGAGATCGCCAGCTGGATCCTCGGCCCTTCTCTCGACTCCCTCGACACGTAAGGAACGTCTTCACCATGAGCAGCAACTCCCGCCTCCGCACCTTCGGTTCGAAGACCGCCGGCCCGGGGCAGCCCGTCTACATCACCGGCGAGATCGGCATCAACCACAACGGTGACCTGGACAACGCCTTCAAGCTGATCGACGTGGCCGCCGAGGCCGGCTGCGACGCCGTCAAGTTCCAGAAGCGCACGCCCGAGATCTGCACCCCGCGCGACCAGTGGGACATCGAGCGCGACACCCCCTGGGGCCGCATGACCTACATCGACTACCGCCACCGCGTGGAGTTCGGCGAGGACGAGTACCGCCAGATCGACGAGCACTGCAAGAAGCGCGGCATCGACTGGTTCGCCTCCCCGTGGGACACCGAGGCCGTCGCCTTCCTGGAGAAGTTCGACGTGCCCGCCCACAAGGTCGCCTCCGCGTCGCTGACCGACGACGAGCTGCTGCGCGCCCTGCGCGCCACCGGCCGCACGGTCATCCTCTCCACCGGCATGTCGACGCCGAAGCAGATCCGCCACGCCGTCGAGGTCCTCGGCAGCGACAACATCCTGATGTGCCACGCCACGTCGACCTACCCGGCGCAGGCGGAGGAGCTGAACCTCCGCGTCATCAACACCCTCCAGGCCGAGTACCCGAACGTGCCGATCGGCTACTCCGGTCACGAGACGGGCCTGCAGACCACGCTCGCCGCGGTCGCCCTCGGCGCCACCTTCGTCGAGCGCCACATCACCCTCGACCGCGCGATGTGGGGCTCCGACCAGGCCGCCTCCGTCGAGCCGCAGGGCCTGACCCGCCTCGTCCGCGACATCCGCACCATCGAGGCGTCCCTCGGTGACGGCGTCAAGAAGGTGTACGAGTCCGAGCTCGGCCCGATGAAGAAGCTGCGCCGCGTCTCGGGCGTCGTCGCCGAGGCGGAGATCGCCGCGGCCGCGGGCGAGCCGGTCGCGGTCTGATCCCTCTGCCCCCTTCCACCCTCACGGAAGCGACGGTCGTACGTCGATGAGCCCCCGCGCCGGTTCCGCCGGCAGCCGCCCCAAGAAGCCGGACACCCTCGCGTTCGTCGAGAGCCCGGTGCAACTCCTCAACGTGCTGGAGTGGGCCCACACCCAGAACCTGCGCACGGAGGAGGGCACCGCCCCGGCACCCGGCGCGGGGCTCACGCTCGTCGTCCTGTCGCCCACCGACCCCATGACCCGGGGACAGCTGCGCCGCATGGCGGAGCTGGCCCGCGACGAGGGCTACGAGGTCCGGTGGGAGGAGGCCCGCGGCGGCACGACTGCCCCGTTCCACACGATCGGCGGCCTCGTCCCGCTGCTGCGCAGGGCCCGCCGCATAGTGATGGGAGACCCGTTCTCCCGCTACGTGCAGCTCCTGCTGACCATCACCGCCGCCCGCGACCTGGTGGTCGTGGACGACGGCACGGCGACGATGGAGTTCGTCGCCCAGCTCGGCCGCGGTGAACGCCTGGTGCGGTGGCACCGGCGCGGCGGCCGGCCCGGGGCGCGCGACGTGCTGTTCGCGCCGGTGTCCGCCTCCGCCCGCCGCCGGCTCACCCCCACCGGCCACCGCTCGGTCGAGGTGTTCTCGTCCATGCCGATCGACTCGGCACCGGACGGTGTCCTCGTCACACCCAACGACTTCGCCTGGACCCGGGCCCGTTTCGGCCCGCCGCGCATCACCAAGGGCGCCGACCTGGTGGGCACCTCGCTCGTGGAGACCGGCGTGGTCGACCCCGAGCGCTATCTGGCCGCGGTCCGCTCGCTCGCGGCGGCGCACGGCGCGACCCGGTACTTCGCCCACCGCCGCGAGAGCCCCGAGAAGCTCCGCAGGCTGGCCGGCGAGACGGGCCTGGAGATCGTCCGCCCCGACCTCCCGCTCGAACTGATCGCCCGCCGCGGCCCCATCGGCCGGACCGTCCTCAGCTTCCCCTCGACCGTGGTCCACACCCTGCCGCTGGCCCTGGCCGGCACCGACGTGCGCGTCGCGGTCTGCGACATCGACCCCTCCTGGCTCACCGAGAACGCCTCGCCCCGCGCCGAGGGCTTCCTCTCCGGGGTGACCGGCACGGCCAAGGACGTCCACCGCCTCACCGCGGTCGCGCACACCGCCCCGGCATAGGGCCGGGCGGACCGGGCACCCGGAAACCATCGCGCGGTACGGGGCGTGCTCCCGGTGACGTTCGGTCACCGGACGGTCCCGGGCCGTGCGGAGGATCTCGGGTGAGGCTCGCGTCACGCTGGGGGACGGGGCGGCGACGTGCGTATCTGTGGCACCGTGGAGTACGGGAATGGGCTCGGGCACCCCGGGCGTTGTTCCCCAGTGGGACTCCGCGGGCTGCGCCGCGGAGCGGTTCGAGAACCGTCCGCCGGACCGGCGGGAGAGGTCGACGGCGACCGAAGGGCCTGATCAGACGGCCCGGTTCGAGATCCAGCCGCCCGGAGAGCCGGGCGAGTTTACCCATCCCGGCCGATACCTATGCGCCGGGCGGCCAGCTTTTCTTCCCCTAACGGGCTGAAGTTTTGTTGATCGTGGGTCGGCCGGCCGCCCGATCGCCCTACCCTTCAGAGGGTGAACCAACTGATGTCCCGAGAGTCCGAGGCCGATCATCCCGGGGAAGCAGTGCTTCCCGGCGCGCTGCCCGAGGCACTGCGCGCCGAACTCGTGGCCTTCCGCCGCGACCTGCACATGCACCCGGAGCTCGGCAACCAGGAGTTCCGTACCACCGCGGCGATCAAGGCCCGCCTGGAGCAGGCGGGCCTCACGCCGCGTGTGCTCGGCACCGGAACCGGCCTCGTGTGCGACATCGGGCTCGACGGAGGCCCGCGGGACGGCGGCCGTCCCATGCTCGCCCTGCGCGCCGACCTCGACGCGCTGCCCATCCCGGACACCAAGGCGGACTGCGCCTACCGGTCGACGGTCCCGGACCGCGCCCACGCCTGCGGACACGACGTCCACACGACCGTCGTCCTCGGGGCCGGCCTGGTCCTCGCCGGGCTGCACCGCGAGGGGCGGCTGCCCCAGCCCGTCCGGCTGATCTTCCAGCCCGCCGAGGAGGTCCTGCCCGGCGGCGCGCTCGACGCCATCGAGTTCGGGGCGCTGGAGGGCGTCGGCCGGATCATCGCCGTGCACTGCGACCCGAAGGTGGACGCGGGGCGCATCGGCCTGCGGCACGGTCCGATCACGTCCGCGTGCGACCGGCTCGAAGTCTCCCTCGACGGCGCGGGCGGCCACACCGCGCGCCCCCACCTCACCACCGACCTCGTCACGGCGGTCGCCCGGGTCGCCGTGGACGTGCCCGCCGTGGTCGCCCGCCGCATCGACGCGCGCAGCGGACTCTCCGTGACCTGGGGACGGATCGAGTCCGGCCACGCGTGCAACGTCATCCCGCAGCACGCCGAGCTGTCCGGGACCGTGCGCTGCCTGGACCTCGACGCCTGGCGCCAGGCGCCCGACCTGCTGCACGCCGCGATCGACGAGATCGCCACGCTGCACCGGGCGAAGTCCGAGATCAACTACGTCCGCGGCGTCCCGCCGGTCGTCAACGACCCGGTCGTCGCCGACCTGCTGCGGGACGCCATGACCGCCCGGCTCGGACCGCACTCCGTCGAGGACACCACGCAGAGCCTGGGCGGCGAGGACTTCTCCTGGTACCTGGAGCAGGTGCCCGGCGCCATGGCCAGGCTCGGCGTCCGCACGCCCGGTGAGCGCGGCGGCCGCGACCTGCACCAGGGCGACTTCGACGCCGACGAGGCGGCGATCAAGGTCGGCGTGGAGCTCTTCACGGCCGCGGCCCTGCTCGACGCCCTCGCGTAGCCGTCCCGCGCCCCGCCCCCGTCGGCCCCGCTCCGGTCGCGGGGCGGGGTCGTGCGCAGTAGCGTGAGCGTCGGTTGGAAACAGCCACTCGCGCCGTCACGCGGACTTCACCCCCGTTTGCAGAGCGTGGCGGACGCGAGGGGGGCTGTGTCCATGAAGCGCCCCTTTCGATCCCGTGGTTCACAAGGACGTAACCGGCCATCGGCACGAATGGGTAACGGCCCGGGGAACCCCGTTCCCTCCACGGTCTACGCGCGTTAATCTGCGCCGAACTCAGCACCCACTGCGGGGCTTTGGAGAAGGGGAACTTCGGATGCGTCGTATTTCCAGCCTGACCCGTGTCGCGGTGGGGGTCGCGTCTCTCGCACTCGCGGCCACGGCCTGCGGCGGTACCAGTGACGAAGGCGACGGTGGCGAGAGCAGCAGCGACAAGGGCCTCGCCATCGCGTACGACATCGGCGGCAAGGGCGACCAGTCCTTCAACGACGCCGCGTTCGCGGGCCTGGAGAAGGCGAAGAAGGAGTTCGGCTACGAGACGGCCGACCTCGAGCCGAATGACGGCGAGACGGACGCCGACAAGGAGCAGCGCCTGTCCTCGCTGGCCAAGCAGGGCTACAACCCGGTCATCGGCGTCGGCTTCGCCTACGGCCCCGCGATGGAGAAGGCCGCGGCGAAGTACCCGAAGACGACCTTCGGCATCGTCGACTCCGTCGTCGAGGGCAAGAACGTGGCGTCCCTCGTCTTCTCCGAGCAGGAGGCGTCCTACCTCGCGGGCGTCGCCGCCGCCAAGGCCACCAAGACGAACACCGTGGGCTTCGTGGGCGGCGTGGACGTCCCGCTGATCCACAAGTTCGAGGCCGGCTACAAGCAGGGCGTCGAGGACACCAAGCCCGGCGTCAAGGTGCTGTCGCAGTACCTGACCCAGACGGCGGAGGAGGGCGGCTTCTCCAGCCCCGACAAGGGCAAGGCCGCCGCCGAGGGCCAGATCGAGAAGAAGGCCGACGTCCTCTACGCCGCCGCCGGCCTGTCCGGCCAGGGTGTCATCGAGGCCGCCGCGAAGAACAAGGTCTGGGCGATCGGCGTCGACTCCGACCAGTACAAGCAGAAGGCGCTGGCCCCGTACAAGGACTACATCCTGACCTCCGCGCTCAAGGACGTCGGCGGTTCGGTCTACGCGCTGGCCAAGTCGGTCCACGACAAGAAGCCGCTGACCGGCACGCAGACCTTCGATCTCAAGGTGAACGGTGTCGGCCTGGCCGACAGCAACCCGAAGATGGCGGAGGTCGCCGGTCTCACCGACGCGGTGGCCAAGGCCAAGGAAGGCATCACCTCGGGCACCATCAAGGTCAAGACCGAGTAGCCGGGCGACGGGCCCCGGCCCGTCGGCGCCCGGACGGGCGGACACTGGCGAAGCGGTACGGAGCGGGCGGGCACCCCAGGTGCCCGCC